>JBEINR010000101.1:0-3509 GCA_040377995.1 Akkermansiaceae bacterium
ATTCCGGTCTACTCCGCCACCAAGGTTCCTTCGGCCGCAACTTTGCTCCTCGCTCTTGCCAATCAAGGCCTGAATGAAACCACCCCCGTGCGCGAGGTATGGAAAAATTTCCCGATCGCCGAGGCAAATTTCTCCCACCTCCTTTCCCACCAATGCGGCCTCGCCATCCTCGATCACGACGCCGATGTGCATGACCACAACGCCGTGGTCGCTGCGATCGAAAATCAAATTCCCACATGGCCGCTCGGCAGCGGTCACGCCTACCACCCACGCACCTTCGGCGCGCTCACCGACGAACCCGTGCGCCAACTCACCGGCCAAACCCTCGGTCAATACTGGCGCGAAAAGATCGCAGATCCGCTCGGTCTCGATTTCTGGATCGGCCTACCCAGCAACGAGCATCATCGCGTGGCGAGACTCTACCCTGGCAAGGCTGGCCATGCGGAAACCACCGATCCATTTTACCAACAACTCAACTCGCCAGACTCACCAACCCGCCGCGCCTTCACATCGCCACGAGCGCTCCACTCGATCCAGGAAATGAATTCCCCCAAGGCCTGGTCGGCTGGCTTTCCCGCACTCGGCGGCATCGGCACGGCATCGGCGCTCGCAAAATTCTACCAAGCCATCCTCGGCCACATCGAAAGCCCACTCAGCCCCGCCATCCGCGACGCGCTCACGTCACCGCTCAGCTCCGGCGACGACCGCGTACTGCTACGTCCCACCGTCTTTTCCTGCGGCGCACAACTCGACCCGCTCGATGCAGATGGCCAAAAAATCCGCAAAATTTTCGGCCCCTCACCCCACGCCTTCGGTCACCCCGGCGCCGGCGGCAGTCACGCACTCGCCGACCCGGATTCCGGCATTTCCTTCGCCTATGTCATGAATCAAATGAACCTCGGCGTGATGCCCGGGCCGAAATGCATGGCATTGGTCGAGGCGCTTTTCAGCGATGACGACTAATCCTGTGACGCATGCCGCTTGACCGAATCAATCGGCGGATTCCATGCTCACCGCCGATGCGAATCCTCACCGGTCTCCAACCCAGCGGCAAACTCCATGTCGGAAACTATTTCGGCGCGATGGATCCGGCCGTGCGCCTACAGGATCAGGGCGAAGCATTCTACTTCATCGCCGATTATCATGCGATGACTTCTTCACACAAGGCCGACGCCTTGCGCGAAAATGTCCGCGAACTCGCCATCGACTTTCTCGCCTGCGGCCTCGATCCCGCAAAGGCGGTCTTCTTCCGTCAAAGCGCCGTGCCAGAGGTCAACGAACTCGCATGGATTCTCTCAACGATTTGCCCGATGAGCCTGCTGGCAAAATGCCATTCGTACAAAGACAAGACCTCACAAGGCATCGCACCCAACCACGCGCTTTTCGCCTATCCGGTCCTCATGGCTGCCGACATTCTGCTCTACGACTCTAACAAAGTCCCTGTCGGCAAAGACCAGAAACAACACCTCGAAGTCACATGCGATCTCGCAGTCAAACTCAACGACACCTACGGCGAAGGCACGGCAGTGATCCCCGAACCAATCATTCGCGAGGAAACTGCCATCGTCATCGGACTCGACGGACGCAAAATGAGCAAGAGCTACGACAACACGCTACCGCTCTTCGGGGATGAAAAAACCCTGCGCAAGCTCATCATGAAAATCACCACCGACTCGACAGCAGTGGAAGATCCCAAACCGGTGGAAAATTCCATCATCCTCGCACTCTACCGGCTCTTTGCGAGCGAGACGGACTACGCGACCATGGTCGCCGACCACGAACGCGGAGGCGTCGGCTATGGCGACCTTAAGAAACGACTCGCCGATGCCTACTGGGACTACTTCGCGCCGATGCGCGAAAGGCGGCTCGCCATTTCCCAGGATCCGGGCTATGTTGACAAAATCCTCGCAGATGGCGCAGAGCGCGCACGCAACGAAGCCGCCAAGGTTCTTCAACGCGTCCGCCGCGCGGTCGGCCTCGCTTGATCCAATCACACCAACAAAATCATCATGAAAAAATCCGTACTCTGCCTGCTCGTCGATGGCTTCGAGGAAATTGAAACCGTCACCCCCGTCGATGTCCTACGACGCGCCGGCATCGAGGTGACCATCGCCGCGCTCGCTGACAAAACCGCCACCGGTAAGCAAGGCATGCGCCTCGAAGCGGATGCCATGCTCGATGATGTCGACCCTTCGAACTTCGATCTTCTGCTCATCCCCGGCGGCCCGGGTGTGGCCGCATTGCGCAGCGACGGACGACCCGCGAAGCTGGCCGCCCAGTTCGCAACCAAACACAAACCGGTCGCCGCGATCTGCGCCGCGCCGCTGGTGCTCATGGATGCCGGTCTGCTCGCCGGAAAAAATTTCACCGCCTACCACTCCGTCCGCGAAGAACTCGGCGGCGGTCTCGACGATCGCGTGGTCGTCGATGGGCAGATCATCACCTCCCGCGGCGCAGGCACCGCACTCGATTTCTCGCTGGCAATCGTCAAGCACCTGCTCGGCGCCAAGGCCACAGTCGATGTGGCCGAGGAAATCATGGCCTGATTCCACACTCGTGGCGAATGCGCGCTTGCGTTCAACCCATCGCTTGCGAATCTTCGCCCGTCGTGCCTGCCGTGCCCCGAAAGCCGCTATGGCTACTCCCCAACCTGCTGAGCCTTGATGCCCCGCTTGTCGCCATTGCATGGCTTTATGTCTTTGCGAAAACCTGGCGGCTCGGCTACCTCCCATGGGAATCCTATCTCGTCCTCGGTCTTGCCGTCTGGGCCATCTACATCGCCGACCGCCTGCTCGACCTCTCGATCCTCGGAGTCAATTCGCCAAAACTTTCCGCCCGCCACCATTTCCACCAACAGCACCGGAAATTTTTCATCACCGCGCTGATCATCTCGGCGTGCATCACGCTCGTACTCGTGATCTCGCGAATGCCGATGTCGATCTATGCGAAACTCATGCCCGGCGGATTGCTGGTCGCAGGCTTCTTTGGCGTCTCGATGCTTGCCAGCCAGGACGAACAGGAGATCCCTCACGCAAAAAACATCATCGCAGGATTCAGCTTCGCCTTCGGCACCGCGATGTTTGCCCAACTCTATCGATCGGGATTCGACCTCTGGGACATGATCGGATCCCGCGAATTCATCAGTTTCGCCACCCTCTGTGTCCTCAACATCTCTGCGATCGACATCTGGGAACACGCCAACCGCTCGCCCGATACGGAAACCAAAGCCAGCGACGAACTCTCACTCACTCTCCCGCTCACGCTTCTTGCCGCCACCGCTCTCGCCAGCGCGGTCCTCGATCAAAGCGGCGCCAGCCGACCCTTCTTTTACTCGATCCTCACCGGTGCAGCCCTGCTCTACATGCTCAACCGCATGCGCTCGAGTCTGTCGATGGACGCGATGCGTGTGCTGGCGGATGTCGCCATGCTGGCACCCGTCCTGCTCTTCATCGCCTTCGACCGGCGCTGATTCATACTTGTCGGCTGCCGCTCGCATCGTTAAATCAAAC
>JBEINR010000183.1:0-2149 GCA_040377995.1 Akkermansiaceae bacterium
AGCCGGAATACGACCTGATCATTCTCGATCCACCAAGTTTCACCCGCAACAAAAAGACCCTCATGGATGCGATGCGCGGCCACAAGGAGATCCACCTTCGCTCGCTCAAACTGCTCGAAAAAGGCGGCACCCTCTCGACCTTCTGCTGCTCGCATCACGCCTCGCGTGAGTTGTTTCTCGAAAACCTCGCCGATGCCTCGGTCGACGCGAAGAAATCCCTGCGCCTCATGCAGGAACACTCGCAACGCGCCGACCACCCGATCCTCATCACGATCCCCGAAACCGGCTACCTCAAGGGCTTCACGGTCGAGGTGATCGCGACGCGGTAAGAATCAAGGCTCCATCGGATAGGCATTTTCGCCGTGCTCCGAGCGGTCGAGACCTTCGCTTTCCTGTTCGGCATCGACACGCAGGCCGATGAGAAATTTCACGATCAGAGCAATGACGACCGTTGCCAGCGCTGACCACAGAATCGTCGCGCCTAGAGCGGTCGCTTGAATCGTGAGTTGCTCGCCCAGGGATTTCACGAGGCCGAGCCCGCCCATCGAGGCCTGACCAAACACGGCCACCAGCAAAGTGCCAAGGATGCCGCCGACGCCGTGAACGGCAAATACATCGAGCGAATCGTCGATGTGCATTTTTTCACGGATGAGGCTCACGCTGAAATAGCAAACGACGGCGGAAATCGCGCCGATCGCGATGGCACCGATCGGGCCGACATCGCCTGAGGCCGGGGTCACGGTTGCAAGGCCCGCGACCAAACCAGTGACCATGCCGACGAGACCGGTCTTGCCGTTGCGAATGCGCTCCATGAGCGACCAGACGAGTGCCGCCGCGCAGGCGGAAAGGTGAGTGACGAGAAGCGTCATACCCGCATTGGCGCCGGCGGAAAGTTGACTGCCGGCATTGAACCCAAACCATCCGACCCAAAGCATCGCCGCGCCGATGAAGACCATGCCGGGATTGTGCGGCGGGTGTGGGTGCTGCGGAAATCCGCGACGCTTGCCGAGCATGATCGCCAGCACCAGTGCCGTGGTGCCAGCCGTGGCGTGAACTACGATGCCGCCGGCGAGATCCTTCACGCCCATGTCAAAGGCCCAACCACCACCCCAGACCCAATGGCAAACCGGTGCGTAAACCAAGGCAAGCCACAGCGCGGAGAATAAAACGATCGCGCCAAATTTCATCCGCTCCACCACAGCGCCGACATAAAGGCCAGGAGTGATGATCGCAAAAGTCATCTGAAACATGAGAAACACCGCCTCGGGGATCGTGGTGTTCGGTGCGGCCTGCATCAGCGACTCGGGTTTCATGAAACTGAGGTCGAATGTGCCGATCCAGCCGCCATCACCCTTGAACGCCAGGCTGTAAAGCCCGCCAATCCAAAGCAACGACGCCACGCAGCCGATCGCCGTGCACTGGGCCATCACCGAAAGCACATTGCGACCGCGGACAAGGCCGCCGTAAAACAAGGCAAGTCCGGGCATGGTCATGAACAACACCAATGCGGTGGCGGTCAGAATCCATGCGGTGTTGCCGCCATCGATCGGGGTGCTCGCTTCCGCCGCACTGGCAAGCTGGGTACCAAGTGCGAGAGCGCCTAAGACATTGAGTGTGAGTTTGTTCATGGGTTGGGTGCGGCGAACTTAAGGATACAGATCGGGATTTGTCATGAATGAAATTTTTCGAATTTCTTTCTGTTGCCTTGTTCCTTGAATACCCCGCCAATCCGCGATTCAATCCGCGACGCGCATCGCCCTCATGGACTACTCGACCCTCATCGCCAAGAACCGCAGCCGCTTCGGCGAGCTTGAGGATGCGGTGGGAGATCCGGACTTGTTTTCCGACCCGAAGCGCGCCCGTGAAATTTTGCGCGAGCACCGGCGGATCAAGGAAACGCTCGAACTGTGGGACCGCTTGGAGTCGGCGAAAAAACAACTCACCGAAAACCAGGAACTCGCGAAGTCCGACGATGGCGAAATTTCCGCGATGGCGGCCGAGGAAATTCCGGCGCTCGAAGCATCGATCGAAAAACTTTCCGAGGAAATCCAATACGCGCTTTTGCCTGCCGATCCGAATGAAGATCGCGACGCGTTGATCGAAATCCGCGCTGGTGCCGGTGGTGACGAAGCCTCGCTGTTCGCCGCCG
>JBEINR010000104.1:0-3408 GCA_040377995.1 Akkermansiaceae bacterium
CCATCGCACAACCAATCCACGAGATCGGCCAGTATGCGGTGGACATGCTTTTTGACCGAATCGAGGGAAAAACCAAGGACGGCCCGCGCGAGAAAGTGCTATCCAGCAACTTGGTCCTGCGCGAAAGCACAGGGCCAGCTTCCGTTTAGTGCGATTCACCCAACTGCCGCGCCCTTTTTGCAAAGCACTATCACGAGCTCACCAACCTCGCCGGCATGCCCAAGCCGGTGGTCGAACGCGCGAAGTCGATCCTCTCACACCTCGAGCTCAACTCGACCAAACCCGAGGCGAAGAAACAGGGGCCCAAGGCCAAAAACACCGCGCAAGAAACCTCGCCGCAAGCGAACCCGCCGCAGCTCGATTTGTTCGGCGGCTTCTCATGAAAGTCTTGCTTGATTGACGCGCGGGCGGCGTGAGGATGGGCCGCGTGAAGCGGGACAAACGACACGATGCTCGCCGAGCCGGCCATGTGCTGGTGCCGGGTGCGGCGATTGGAAGCATGTCGCTGATCCTTGCCGCGGGCCTTGCCTTGCTGGGCTTTCTCGAACACGCCAATCGCATGATTGCCGGCTTGGTTTCGCGCGGCGGTGCCGAAACATTTCCCAAGCAACTGCCCGAAGCGGTGATCTGGATTGCGGCATGGATCTTTGCCTTTGGCGTCGCATGGGCTGTCCTGGCCGTGCCCGGTCACTCGCGTCGTTGGCTTTTGTGGTTTGCGACGCTGTTCATCGTGCTCGCATGGGCGCCGGTGCTAAGCCTTGCGGCCCACCGCCCGGATGTCGCGGCGCCATTCATCGCCACCTTGTGGTCGGGCCTTTGCGCGATGTTTTACACCTTCAATCACCGCATGCCCGGTGATGAATCCCCTAAGAAAAATCCATGAGCCGCGCCGATTTTCCCGATGCCTTCAAGAGCCTGATCGCTGAGCTCAAGCGCCTGCCGGGTGTGGGTCCGCGCAGTGCCGAACGCATCGCGGTGTGGCTCATGCAACACCCAAAGGCCGAGCCTCAATCACTCGCTGCTGCGCTCGAAAACGCCAGTGCCACGATCCACCCCTGCCCGACATGCGGCTTCTTCGCGACCGCCGAATCCTGCGGCATTTGCGACGACCCAAAACGCGACAGCCATTTCCTCTGCGTCGTCGAGCAAGCAACCGATGTGCTGCCGCTCGAACGATCGGGTGCGATGACCGGCCGCTATCATTGCCTTGGCGGCAAACTTTCACCGCTCGACCGGGTGTCGCCAGAAGACCTGCGCATCCCCGAACTTTTGCAACGCATCGATGCCACGCTCGCCACCGGTGGCGAAATCGAAGTCGTGCTCGCCCTCGGATCCGATGTCGAAGGCGAGGCCACCGCCAACTACATCGCCGAAATGCTGCGCGGCAAAAACTGCCGCCTCACCCGCATCGCCCAAGGCCTACCCGCCGGCGGCGGACTCGAACACGCCGACGAACTCACCCTCCTCCGCGCCATGCAAGGACGAAGAAGCGTGTGGTAAGAAGAGAGGTTCAAGGTTCAAGCTTTCAGTTTCAAGAAGACAGAAGATGAAGAAGCCGCTTCTTCAAAGGCAGGGACCTTTGTCCCTAAAGGTCCGCCCAATGAATCGCTAATGCGCAAGCCTCTTATCTTGCGTCTTGGGTCTTTTCCCGCGGCGCCGATACCCTCAGAAAAATGAGGGAACCGCGAATGAACAGGAATTGACGCGAATTGGAGAAAAGAGGGGGATCGTGGATTGTTGATCGTGGATCGCGGCTGAAGAGGCGCTTCGTGGGTCACCTGTGCCCCTCTGTGAAGAAGCGGCCGCTCATTTGCGCGGACCTTTGGGGACAAAGGTCCCTGCCTGAAGAAGCCTCTTCTTTTCTAGCTTCTTCTGTCTCCAAGTCTTCTGTCTTCTTGAAACTTCTTCTCACACCGGCGCTTGATCGAGCTTGAACGCATCGTGCACTGCGCGGGCGGCATCTTCGATGCGGCTTTCCTCGACGGTGACGGCGATCTTGATTTCCGAGGTGGAGATCATGCCGATGTTGATGCCTGCATCACCGAGGGCTTTGAACATTTTGGCTGCGACGCCCGAGTGTGAGCGCATGCCGATGCCGACGACGGAGAGTTTGGCGATGCCGGCCTCGGTTTCGATTTTCGATTGCGAGAGCTCCGAGAGCAGAGGCTTGAGCGCGGCTTGCGCGCGGCCGAGGTCGCTCGAATGCATCGTGAACGAGTGACGCGCGAAACCATCGTGCGCGATGTTCGAGATGATCATGTCGAGGTTGATCTCCGCCTCGCCAAGCGCTCCGAGAATGCGGCCGGACATGCCGGGTTCGTCGGGGATGCCGGTGATCGTGACGCGGGCCTGCGAGCGTTCGATCGACACGCCGCGGATGACGACATTTTCCATGTTGGGATGTTCTTCTAACACGAGGGTACCTGGGTTATCGTTGAGGGAGGAGCGGACTTCGAAAACAACGCCGAATTTTTTGGCAAACTCGACCGAGCGCGATTGCATGACCTTCGATCCGGACGAGGCCATCTCGAGCATTTCATCGTAGGAAATTTCCGGCAACTTGCGCGCGTTTTTCACGACCCGAGGATCACAGGTGTAAACGCCATCGACATCGGTGAGGATCTGGCAGACATCGGCCTTCAACGACGCGGCCACCGCGATCGCCGTGAGGTCGGATCCGCCGCGGCCCAAGGTGTGAATCATGCCATCGGGCGTGATCCCTTGGAATCCGGCTACCACCAGCGTTTTGCCTTCGTCGAGGAATCCGCGCATCAACGTGGGATCCATGTTGAGAATGCGACCGCGAGTGTGCGAGCCAGTCGTGTGGATGCCGGCCTGACGACCGGTGATCGACACCGCATCGATGCCAAGCTCGCGCAAAGCCATCGTGACCAACGCAATCGATTGCTGCTCGCCGGTAGCCAGCAAGACATCGAGTTCGCGTTCGCAGGGATTACCCGAAAGATCTTTGGCCATCTTGATCAGGCCATCGGTCACGCCCGACATCGCGGAAACCACTGCGACCACTTGATTACCCGCATCGCGCGTGCGTTTGATGCGCGCGGCGACATTGCGCATGCGATCGAGCGAGCCGACGGAAGTACCGCCGTATTTTTGAACGATGAGGGCCATGGGTGGAGCAGGGCGGAGTGAAAGCCACGCCGCGCAATTTGGCAAGAAATTGAAAACGAAGGGCTAAAGCGGGGCGTCAATCCCAGCGCTTGGCCCATTCGGCAGGGAGTCGCAGGGGCTTGCCGGCGGGCATCGAGACCAAGGCCAGCGCCTGACGCGCGGTGACGAGGGTCGCGCCGTCGGATTCGCGGATCATTTCAAAGGCACACCAGAAGCGGGCTCGGGAAATTTCATCGAGTCGGCCGCGAATCGTGATCCAATCGCCCAATTTTGCCG
>JBEINR010000129.1:0-2940 GCA_040377995.1 Akkermansiaceae bacterium
CACCTAACTTGGGGGCGCACTCATATGAAAATCTGGCTCGACGGCGAATTGGTGGATGAATCACAGGCGAAGATTTCGGTCTTCGATCACGGCCTGCTTTATGGCGACGGCGTGTTTGAGGGTATCCGGTTTTACAATGGCAGGGTCTTCCGACTCGAGGAACACATCCGGCGCTTGTTTGATTCGGCGCGCGCGATCGTGATCGACATGCCATGGACACAGGAAGAGGTCTGCAAGTTCACCTGCGAAACGGTGGCGGCCAATGGTTTGGCCGATGGTTACATCCGCCTCGTCGTGACGCGCGGAGCAGGGGAGCTGGGCTTGAATCCCTACCTCTGCGAAAAGCCATCGATGTTCATCATCGCATCGACGATCAAGCTATACCCCGACGAGCATTACCAAAAAGGTCTCTCGATCATCACCTGCGCGACGCGTCGTCCGGCACCGGGCGCCTTGATGCCGCAGGTCAAGTCGCTCAACTACCTCAACAACATCATGGCCAAGGTCGAGGCGATCCAGGCCAACGCGCTTGAGGCGATCATGCTCAACGAGCAGGGCTATGTCGCCGAGTGCACGGGCGACAACCTTTTCCTCATCAAGAACGGCAAACTTTACACTCCATTGATCAGCGATGGGGCGCTGGACGGCATCACGCGCGCGGTGATCTTCGAGGTCGCCGAGAAACTTGGCATCCCGGTCATTGAGCGTTCGATCACGCGCTACGATGTCTTCGTCGCCGACGAATGTTTCCTCACCGGCACGGCAGCCGAGGTGATTCCGGTCGTCGCGCTTGACCGCCGGGTGATTGGCACAGGCAAGCCTGGCGAGTGGACCAAGCGTTTTCTCGCTGGTTTCCAAGAACTTGCGACCACCACCGGCACGCCGATTTCCTGATTTGAAAATTTTCCCTTTCATGGCACGCATCGCTCTTCGAGAATGACCCGATGAAATGTGATTTCTGCGACAGCAAGGCGACCGTCTTTCTGACCCAGCTGGTGGAGGGTCAGATGAAAAAGGTGTGCCTTTGCGACTCGTGCGCCAAGGAGCGGGGCGTGACCGATCCCACGGGATTTTCTCTGGCCGATCTTTTGATGGGGGGCGGTGTGGCTGAGGGCAAACCGATTGCCGCTGGTACGGCCATTCCGATGCCGCTTGGCAATGGCACCTGCCCGGCGTGTGGATTCACGCTAGAGGATTTGCGTCGCGTTCGTCGGCTCGGATGCAGCGAGTGTTACTCGACATTCCGTGAAGAGCTTGCGCCGATGATCCGCGGCATGCACAAGGGGCCGAGCCATCAGGGCAAGGTGCCAGCCGGGCTGATGGAGCGTCAGGTGCTGCGCCAACGCCTCGAAGAACTGCGGGCGAGGTTGGATCAGGCCGTGGCTGCGGAAAGTTACGAAGAAGCCGCCGGAATTCGTGATGAGATCCGCCAACTCAACGAAAATTTGGTATCATGATGCGCTTTTCGACATTGGTGAAGCATCCGGCAGACTGGATGACTGGTGGCAAGGGTCAGCATGGCGCGGTGATCACCTCGCGCATCCGTTTGGCGCGGAATTTGCGGCGTCATCCGTTTCCCGGCTGGGCGAAGCGCGATCAGCGTGCGGCGGCCTTGATGGAAATGAAACCGGCGGTGGAGGAACTGCCGGCGATGAAGGATGCATTTTCGCAGGAACTTTCCGGCCTCAATTCCGTGCAGAAACAGGTGCTGGTCGAGCGTCATCTCATTTCGCGCGAGCACGCCGCTCGGGCCGATGGCTCGGGCGCGGTGATCGAGCGACGCCAGACCTTCAGTTTCATGCTCAACGAAGAGGATCATTTGCGGATGCAGGCGATCCGCCCGGGCTTGCAACTTGGCTCCGCATTCCAGGCACTTTCCGAGCTCGATAGCCAATTGGAGGAGTCGCTGGAATTTGCCTTCGATCCGAAGCTTGGTTACCTCACCGCGTGTCCGACCAACCTCGGCACGGGATTGCGTGCATCGTCGATGTTGCATCTGCCCGCGCTCGTGCTCAGCGATCAGATCGGTCAAGTGTTGCAGGCGGTCAATAAAATCGGTCTCGCTGTGCGCGGGATCTATGGCGAGGGCACCGAATCGCTCGGCAACCTTTATCAAATTTCCAATCAGTCGACGCTCGGTGAGTCCGAGGAAACCATCATCCGCCGCCTTGAACGCGTGATCTCGCAGGTGGCGACCCACGAGCAAAATGCGCGCGAAAAACTGCTCGAAGACGACCCCGACATGGTCGCCGACAAGATTGGCCGCGCCTACGGGGTCCTGCGCTACGCGCATCTGATCGACTCCAAGGAAGCCCTGAACCATCTCTCGTTGCTGCGGCTTGGCGCGACCCTTGGATTTTTTCCTGCAGAAACGGTCATTTTGTGCGATTCATTACTGATGGATATCCAACCGGCCCACCTCCAGCTTCATTCGGGAAGGAAACTACCCCCCGAAGAGCGTGATACCATCCGCGCGGAAATCGTACGCTCCCGTTTGCAATCTCTCGAATCCCCTGATAATCATTTTACAAACGAAAAATCCGAGGCTTCTTCCGATATCAACAACCCAGGCGACTCATGAACAACTTCACACCACGCGCCCAACAGGTACTGGCCCTTGCCCGCAAGGAGGCAGACCGCTTCAACCATTCCTATGTCGGCACCGAGCACTTGCTGCTGGGGCTCATCAAGCTCGGCCAAGGGGTCGCGGTGAATGTGCTCGAACGCATGGGCCTCGAGCTCGATACCGTTCGCATGGAGGTGGAAAAAGAGGTGGGCTCGGGTCCGCCGCAGAAGGCCGCCGGCAATATCCCTTACACACCACGGGTCAAGAAGGTTCTTGCCCTCGCCAACAAGGAAGCGAAGGCGCTCAACCATTCGTATGTCGGCACCGAACATCTTCTGCTCGGCTTGTTGCGCGAGGGTGAAGGCGTCGCCGCC
>JBEINR010000047.1:0-6155 GCA_040377995.1 Akkermansiaceae bacterium
ATGGCAAGATCCAGCTTTGCACGCTGCTTTCGATCAAGACTGGCGGATGCTCCGAGGACTGTGCGTATTGCTCGCAATCGGCGCGTTATGAAACCGACATCGAGCGTCAGGCCCTGCTCGAGCGCGATGAGGTGATGCAACACGCGCTTGCTGCCAAGCGCAATGGATCGACGCGTTTCTGCATGGGTGCCGCATGGAAAGGTGTACGTGGTGGCACCGAGAAGTTTGAGAAGGTGCTCGACATCGTACGCGATGTGGCGGCGCTCAACATGGAGGTCTGCGTGACACTCGGCGAACTCGGTCTCGAGGAAGCGAAGCAACTGCGTGACGCCGGGGTGACCGCCTACAACCACAATCTCGACACCTCGCCCGAGCACTATCCGAACATTGTCACCAGCCACACCTACGAGGATCGCCTCCGCACGATCCGCAATGTGCAAGACGCGGGCATTTCCGTCTGCTGCGGTGGCATCCTCGGCCTGAGCGAAACCATCACCGACCGCCTGCGCATGCTGGAGGTCATTTCAAACTTCAACCCGCAACCCGAGAGCGTGCCGATCAACTCCCTCATGCCGATGCCCGGCACGCCGCTTGCCAACAGCCCGCAGGTGGATCCCTTCGATCTGGTGCGCATGATCGCCTGCACCCGCATTGCGGTGCCCAAGGCAAAAGTTCGCCTCTCGGCCGGTCGCACGAGGCTCTCGGATGAAGTCCAGGCCCTCTGCTTTTTTGCCGGGGCAAACTCGATTTTTTACGGCGAAAAACTTCTAACAGCCGACAACCCGGAAGCCGAAAAAGATCGTGCGTTGCTCGCCAAGCTTGGCTTGGCGACGCTCGAGCCAGACATGTCGCTCTCCGCTCCGGACATCGACCCCAGCATGCCTGCCAGTCCGTCGATCGGTTGCTGCGCTGGGCCAGTCACGCGCAGCGATGGGTCGCCGGCGAAGGCGGGTTGCTGCTGAGCGTTCGTGCGGGGAGTCAATTGCACAAACCCGTTCTCGACATAGGCAGTCCATAACCCTAAGTTGGCGCTTCACCCACATACCGCATGAAACACACTATCACATCCGGCGTCCTGATTCTCGGTCTCGCCGCTACCGCCGTCGCAGAGAAAAAGTCCGATGCCGCAAAGGCAGGAAAGGCTGCCACTCCAGCTGCTGAAGCACCTGCCAAGCCAAAGGTTGATCCCGCAGTCGTCAAGACCGATGCATCCTACGCGCTCGGCTTTAGAACCGGCGGCACCTTCGGTCAGCAATTCGGTCGCTTTGGCGTCACCGCTGCCGACCTTGAGCAAGAGAACTTCATCAAGGGCTTCATGGATGCTCTGAAAAATGGCAAGCCATCGCTAGACGAATCTCGTTTGCAGGCCGCCATGGAAGGGCTCGGCGCGATGCTTCAAGAGCGTGAGAAGAAACTCGCCGAGGAGAACCTCGCTGCCGGCAACAAGTTTCTTGAAACGAATGGCAAGCGCGAAGGCGTGACCACCACCAAGAGCGGTCTTCAATACGAAGTCCTTAACAAGGGTGGTGACAAGAAGTACGAGGCACCAAAGGACGGTAAGGAAGACAACAAGCAGTTCATGGTGAACTACAAGGGAACACTCGTCGACGGCAAGGAGTTCGATGCCTCGCCCGCGGGTAAGCCGGTGCCAATGACGCTTCAAGTCGTCGAAGGCTTCAAGGAAGCTCTCACCACCATGCCGATCGGCGCAAAGTGGAAGTTGTTCCTGCCTGCCAAGCTGGCCTACGGCGAGCAACGCCGCAGCGCCGACATCGGTCCTAACAGCACGCTTATCTTTGAACTCGAGCTTGTCTCGATTGAAGATGCTCCACCGCAAGAAGGTATGACATTCCAAATGCCCCAAGGTGCCGAAGGCGGAGAGTAATTCCCGATCTAAGCGATTTTTTCATGGCCGCCTGCGCTCGTGCGTGGGCGGTCATTTTTTTTGAGGGATTGCAGATTGTGGATCGAAGAAGATGCCGCTTCTTCATTTTCTTCCCCAATGACCATTGACTATTGACCAGTGACTCAACTCCTTGGCGGTTCAATATTTTTTCTGAAAGAGTCGGCGCTGCGGGGCCGCATCGCCCTACCTTTATACGCTTTCCTTCGCTTCGAATTCCGTCTTGGCGCGCTTGCGGCACTCGGCGACGAAGTGATTGCAAGCCTCGCGGCAGAGCAGGGGGATCGCCTCGTTTTCCGGTAGGTCGCCGGGGATGCCATTGAAGCGGCTGGCCTCGCTTTCGGCGAGCGGCGTCGCATCATCGATCTTCCACAGGATTTTTTTCGCGCACTGATGGGCAGGTCCGCAGACCTTGCGAACGAGTTCTTGGGCGCCGTCATCGCTGATCGTGCGGGCGAAGCGGTACATGCCGGTCTGGCGGTTGAGCTTGTCGCGCAAGTTCTGCACATCGAGGTCGCCGCGTTGCTGAGCGACGAAGAGACCGAGGCATGCCGGATAAAATTGATCAAGTGCCTGACGCAGTTGCTCTTCGTCATCCAGCGTCATGACCCATCCGCGTTTGAGATTCACTTGGCCTTTCGCAAAGCGGTATTCGCCATCGTGGTCGTAGGTCGAGAGGTCGCGCGCGGCGGCTGGACCTTCGTAATGATCGAGCCCGCCGAGTGCGGGTTCGGTCGCCAATTCCGCATCCTGCCAATGGCATAGCGCGTAGGTGTAGCCATAGAGGTCGCTATGGATTTCCAACTCGCCGATGCGATGGATGCCGGAACGAATGAAGTGTCGAAGTTGACTGGCGATGGACATTTTTTGATGAAATTTTATTCGATGCAATCAATTGGCAACCAATGACTTGTGGGCTTTATCAAAGTCCGAAACTTGATCGAGAATCACATCGGCGATAAGCCTTTCGGTGCCGATCGCGGAGCTGTAATACAAGGTTTTGCCGCGAAGGTGATGCGGGTTGTGGCGGAAAATTTCGCGTTGGCTTGCGGCGGCGCCGACCTCGCTTTCGATGCCAAGCAAGACGGGGATGTCTTGGTACGAGTGAAGCCCGTCGGAAATGAAAAATGGCACGACGATCACTTGATCGGTCGGCGTGAGCTTGTCCCACTCGGCGATGAAGGGTGCCTCTTCCATGTAGGCATCAGTCACCGAAGCGTAGCCGGCACCGGCGGCAATGATGAGGTCGACTTGATCACGAATCGCTTTGGTGGAGTTCTGGTTGAGGCCTGTGCCGTGGCCGGTGATGATGAGTGAGGCCTCGGCTGGTTTCACGCCCGGTGCGACTTCCTTGGCGCGACGCAGGATGAGTTGGGTCATCGAAGGATGAACACCGACCGGCGCGCAGTAATGAAGGGTCTTGCCGCGAACGATGGAGGTCGGGCCATCGAGTCCCAGCTCGCGCGGGATCACATCCTGGGTGAAATAACCCTCGCTGATGAAGTCCGGCACGACATAGACCTCGTCGGCATCGATCATGTAGAGAGCCTCGCGCAGGGAAGGTTCTTCTTTCCAAAAGCAGCAATGCACCTCGGCGAAAATACCGCGGCTGCGGATCTCATCGGCGTGATCGAAGTACGGCGTGGAAGAATCGGGATTTTCCGTCGAACCATGGCCGACGATGAGCAGGGCGCTGTTTGGCTTGGGCGCGATCGACATGCAGCGAAATTGGCTGTGTTCGGGCGGATTGCAAGCCGTGGGATGAAATGCGCGTTGCGAAATGCGTGGCTGCGGTCGTATGAATGGGCGTGATGTTTGCCCGCATGCGCGTTTGGGATGATGATTTGCCGCACAGCGGGCCCGAGGCGATGGCGATCGACGAGTGGTTGTTGGAATCATGCGAAGTGCCTCTGCTGCGAATTTACCGATGGAGTGGCGAGTGGGGGAGTCTCGGGTATTTCGGTGAAATCGCGTCGGCTAAATCTGCTTTTTCTGGCCTCCAATGGGTGCGTCGCCGGACCGGTGGCGGTGTGGTTGATCATCGCGCGGATTGGACCTACACGATCATCGATCCGGCGGGTGGTCCGCTGGCGAGGGCGAGGGGTGATGAGAGTTATCGCCTGATCCATGAAGCGCTGGCAGCGGCGCTAAACGACTGTGGTATCGAATGCCGCTTGAGTGCGGGCGAGGGGGCCAATGATGCTTCGGCATGCTTTCAAAATCCCGTGCGGCGGGATCTGCTCGCTGCCGATGGCAAAAAAATTGCCGGGGCGGGGCAACGCCGGACGCAATGCGGGCTTTTGCACCAAGGTTCGTTGGCACTGGGCAAAATGCCAGATTCCGGTCTCGTCGAAAATTTTGCCAAGCGGCTTGCGCGTGAGCCCGAATTCGTGCGGCTGGATCCGCCCATGGCGATGATCGATAGCAAAATTGCCACCATGTACGGCTACGATGCATGGACCCACCGGCGTTGAGCCAGCGTGCTGGGCAGCACTCTCCGTGCTTGCCCTTCCGGAGCGAGTGGGCATGCTTCGCGGCGGAGTGAGTCTGATCCCGGTAGAGCCAAGCAGGGAAGTTTTCGCCGGTCTGGCGAAGCAGGGAAATGTCGTGCCCGTTTTCACCCAACTGGCGGCGGATTTCGAGACCCCGCTTTCCGCGTATTTGAAGATCCGCGACGGCCGGCATTCGTTTCTCCTTGAGAGTGCCGAAAGCACGGAAAAAGGCGGCCGCTGGTCGATCCTTGGCAGCAAGCCGAGATTCAGTTTTGAGGCGCGCGGCAAGGAGATCACGCTGCGCAAAGGTGACGAGGTGAAAAACTACCGCGCCGAAGGCGATGTGCTCAGCGCGCTTGAGCAGGAAATGGCCGGCTACCGTCCGGCCGGTCACGAAGGCTTGCCGGTCTTCACCGGCGGCATGGTTGGCTATCTTTCCTACGATGCGGTGCGGCAGTTTGAGCCGACCCTCGGCGATCCGCCGCCCGACGCGCTTGGCATTCCCGATGCTGTCTTTGTGCTGGCCGATACGCTGCTGGTTTTCGATCACCGCCTGCGCCGATTGCAGATCATCGCCAACGCGTTCATCGACGAATTTGATTCGCCCGAAGCCGCCTACGACGATGCGCGGACACGAATTGATGCCACGGTCGCCGCACTCAATCGTCCGCTTCATGTGCCGGCGCTCAACGGGCTTTCCGCCATCGGCGAAATTGATGCGAAGAGCAATACCACGCAGGAGGAATTCGAAGCGATGGTGCGCGCGGGCAAGGAGTTCATCGCCGCTGGGGACATCTTTCAATTTGTGCCGAGTCAACGCTTCGAAGCCGACTTCACTCAGTCGCCTGTCGACCTCTACCGCGCGCTGCGATTGGTCAATCCCTCGCCCTACATGTTCATTCTCGAGATGGGGGATTTCTCGCTCGTTGGCAGTTCGCCGGAAGTCCATGTGCGCTCGATCGCCGGGCGCATCGACATCCGCCCGATCGCCGGCACTCGTTGGAGGGGCAAAACGCCGGAAGAGGATGATGCGCTGGCAGCCGATTTGCTGGGCGATCCGAAAGAGCGCGCCGAACACCTGATGCTCGTCGATCTCGCAAGAAACGATGTCGGCCGCATCGCCAAACATGGCGCGGTGAAGGTCGATGATTTCATGATCATCGAGCGTTACAGCCATGTGATGCACATCGTGTCGAATGTGAGCGGCGAGCTCGACCCGCAGCACAGTGCCTATGATGTGCTGCGCGCAACCTTTCCGGCTGGTACCGTGAGCGGCGCGCCAAAGATTCGCGCAATGCAGATCATCAATTCGCTCGAGAAAAACAAGCGCTGCGCCTACGCCGGTGCGGTCGGCTATTTCGGTTTCGATGGTTCACACGATTCCTGCATCACGCTGCGCACTTGTCTGCTCAAGAACGGCAAAGCCTATGTGCAATCGGGCGCCGGAGTCGTAGCTGACAGTGATCCGACCTACGAATACAACGAAACGGTGAACAAGGCCAAAGGCATGCTGCGTGCCGTGGCATTGGCCCGCACCTTGCAGGAATGAATCCACCCGAAAAATCCGCACGATGCTCCTGATCATCGATAACTACGACTCGTTCACCTACAATCTCGTCCAGTACTTCGGCGAGCTTGGTGCCGACATGCGCGTGTTCCGCAACGATGCTGTATCAGTCGACGAAGTGCGCGCGATGAAACCCGAGCGCATCTGCATTTCACCGGGCCCCTGCACACCGAACGAGGCGGGAATTTCCTGC
>JBEINR010000154.1:0-2415 GCA_040377995.1 Akkermansiaceae bacterium
ATCTGGCGAGCGGTGAGATCGACCTCCGGCGGGATCGCGAGCTGCGAGATGTCGATGCGGGCATCGAGGCCATCGGGTGTCATTTTCGCATCGATGGTGATATTACAGAGCACCAGGAGGTTGGCTTCCTGGACCTTGTAATTCGGATTGTTGCTGGGCAGCAGATGCGGGCTGCGGATCGCCTCGACGAGGGCTTCGGGGAAATCGCCGCTCATCGCCATCGGCCGCGAAGCGATGCAGGCTTGCAGGGATTCGCCGGTATCGGAGACCGCCTCATCCACATCGGTGCCCTGAAGGCTGAGCGGTTCGAAGATCGGCACCACGGAGATCGTGCTCGCCGGGGCCTTGATGCAGAGAAGGGCCGCAATCAGCAGAAAAAATGGCGGTTTCATGACATCACCATGCACCCATCGAGCGATCATGGCGAGGGGAAAGGCGGAGCTCCGCGCTTGCCAAGCGGGATGCGTGTGGTTTGTGATGAGGCATGGACCAACTGGCGAGGGCAAGATGCGTGATCGACATCGAAGTCGATGGATTGCGGCGCATGGCGGATCGCCTCGATGGGGCCTTCCCGCAAGCGGTCGAAATGCTGCGCGAAACCCTCGGTCGCCGTGGCAAGATCGTCGTGGTCGGCGTCGGTAAATCCGGCAACATTGGTCAGAAAATTGCCGCGACCTTCAACTCGACCGGGGCCACCGCGGTGGTGCTCGATTCGCAAAACGCGCTGCATGGTGATCTTGGTTTGCTCAACGACGGCGATGCGGTGTTGGCACTTTCCTACTCCGGCGAAACCCGCGAGCTGCTCGATCTCATGCCTTTCATCCGGCGCTTCGATGTCGGCATTGTCGCGCTCACCGGCAAGCCCGATTCGACACTCGCGCAGCTGGCGGATCTTTCCTTGGACACCTCGGTCGAACGCGAGGCCTGCCCTTTGAATCTTGCGCCGACTTCCTCATCGACCGCGATGCTGGTGATGGGCGATGCCCTGGCGATGGTGCTGCTCGAGGCCCGCGGCTTCAGTGAGGATGACTTTGCACGATTCCATCCCGGGGGCTCTTTGGGCCGGGCTTTGTTGACGCGGGTTTCCGACATCATGCGTTGCGATGCCCAGCTGCCGGTCGTTAGTGAAAATGCGGATGTCTTTGCCGCTCTCGACGCAATGAAGAATGCGCGGGCCGGCGCATGTCTGATCCTTGATTCGCGAGGCTGTTTGGCAGGGATTTTCACTCATGGTGATTTTGCGCGCTGCTTCCGCGCAGATCCGCTGCTTGGCGATAAGTTAGTGGCAGGACTGATGACCCAAAGCCCGGTCACGGTGAGCGCCGATGCTCTTGCCGTCGAGGTCCTGCGGACGCTCGGCGAGAACCGCATCGACGACATCGTGGTGCTGGATGAGGCTGGAAAACCCGTGGGTTTGATCGACACGCAGGATTTGGCGCGTTTGAAAATCGTCTGATTTTTCGCGGCTCTGTTTTATCTAACAGATTTGAAAAAAATCCGCGTTTGACCCGTTGCGCCGTTGGGACTGCTGTTTTAGGTTGAATCAAAGGATACAACCATGGGACTTGAGAAAATCACCCGCAAACTCCAGGAAGCCCTGCAGGCCGCGTAGGGGATTGCTTCGAAATCGGCTCATCCGGAACTCAAAAGCGCGCATGTGCTGTTGGCTTTGTTGCAGCAGGAGGGCGGCATCGCGGTGCCGATCCTGCAGAAGACCGGAGTCGACATCACGACGCTGAAGGCGGCGGTTGCCAACGCGCTGGGCCGCGAGCCGAGCGTGCAAGGGGCATCGACGCAGCCACAGATAAGCGTCGGGCTTCGTGCGACGCTCGATGCGGCCGATGAGGTGCGCGAGTCGCTTGGCGATGAGTTTTTGAGTGTTGAGCATTTCCTGCTCGGATCGTTGAAGGGTGATTCGCCTGCAGGCAAATTGCTCAAGCAAGCCGGACTCGATGAAAAGAAGGCGCGTGATGCGGTGAAGGAGGTTCGCGGGTCGCAAAAAGTGACCGATGAAAATCCCGAGGGCAAATACCAGACGCTGGAAAAATACGGTACCGACCTCACCGCTCGCGCGCGGGCGGGCAAGATTGATCCGGTGATCGGGCGCGACCATGAGATTCGGCGCGTGCTGCAGGTGCTTTCGCGCAGAACGAAGAACAATCCGGTGCTGATCGGTGAACCGGGCGTGGGCAAGACGGCGATTGTCGAAGGCCTCGCGCGGCGGATTGTTTCCGGCGATGTGCCGGATTCGATGAAGAACAAGCGCGTCATCGTGATGGACCTTGGCGGCATGCTTGCGGGGGCGAAGTACCGCGGTGAATTTGAGGATCGCTTGAAGGCCTTTCTCAAGGAAGTGACCGAGGCCGAAGGGAGGATCATTTTGTTCATCGACGAGTTGCACACGATTGTCGGTGC
>JBEINR010000107.1:0-3321 GCA_040377995.1 Akkermansiaceae bacterium
CGAAGTGTTCGGTGATCTGCAGGGCCATCGAGCGTTCCTCGGGCGAGCATTGGATCTTGATCAGCACCATTTCCTTGGTGACCGAATCGGCGGAGGTGTGCTCGAAGCAATGGATCACATCGATGAGCTTGCCGACCTGCATGATGATTTGGCTGAGGCCTTGCGGGTCGCCGGAGATGCCGATGGTCATGCGCGAAAAATTCGCGTTGCGTCCTTCGGAAACGACAAGTGAGTCGATGTTGAAGCCGCGGCGCGAGAACACCTGGCAGATGCGCATGAGCACGCCGGGTTGGTTGTTGACCAGGATCGAAAGCGTGTGGCTTGGGCCGCGGGCGATAACCGGGGCTGGCACCGGAGTGTCGGTGGTGACGATGTTGGGCATGGAAAAAATAAGTATCGGGTTGGAGGATTCGGGTGAAGAACGGAGAGCTCGGCTTTGGTGTGGTTTGAGAAATTTTTCAATCATCCAAACACCGAAGCCGTTCGACATTTCATCATGTGGAACCGACGGGTTTGGCCATCTTCTGCTTGGGCGCTTCGGTGATCATGTCTTCGAGAGCCGCGCCGGCGGGGATCATCGGGAACACATTGTCGGTCTTGACGCATTCCGCGTGGATGAGGATTGGGCCGTCGTTGTAGGCGAGGGCTTTTTCCAGCATGCGGGTGACATCGGCCGGGCGCTTGATGTGCACTGACGGGATGCCGTAGGCGGCGGCCAGTTTGCAGAAATCGGGATTGCCGATGAGGTCGACGCCGGAGGTGCGATCCTCGTAGAACAACTCCTGCCATTGGCGCACCATGCCGAGGTAGTGGTTGTTGAGGACCACGATTTTGATCGGCAATTTGTGAAGCTGCGCGGTGGCGAGTTCGAAGAGGGTCATTTGGAATCCGCCGTCGCCGGAGATCGAGATGACCATTTTATCCGGGCATGCGAGTTGCGCGCCGATGGCGGCGGGGAAACCGAAGCCCATCGTGCCGGCGCCACCTGAGGAGAGCCAATGGAAGGACTCGTGGTTCTTGTAAAACTGCGCGGCCCACATCTGGTGCTGGCCAACATCGGTCGAGACGATCGCCTTGCCTTCGGTGAGTTCGTAAAGCTCGTCGATCACCTGCTGCATGCGCAGGCCGCCTTGCTTTTTATAACTGAGCGGAAATTTCTTTTTGTAGCCATCGAGCTTGCTGATCCACTCGGAGGTTTCGAGCGGGCCGATCTTTTCATTGATCTCCGCCAACGCGGCTTTCGCGTCGCCGACGATTTGCACATTCGGTTGGATCATCTTGCCCATCTCGGCGGGATCGATGTCGATGTGGATGATCTGGGCGTCTTTGCAGAACTTCGAGGGCTGGCCGATGATGCGGTCATCGAAACGCGAGCCGACATTGAGCAGCAGGTCGCACTCGATCATCGCCTTGTTGGCGTAAGCGGTGCCGTGCATGCCGAGCATGCCGAGCGAGAGCGGGTGAGTCTCGGGGAAAACACCCTTGCCGAGTAGCGTGGTGGTGACTGGCGCGTTAAGGGTCTCTGCGAGATATCGCAGCTCTTTGTCGGCGCGCGCGATCATGCAACCTTGGCCGGCAAGGATCACTGGGCGCTTGGCCTTGGCGATGAGGTCGGCGGCTTGCTTCACGGACTTGGCGCAAATTTCCTTTGAGGCTTCCGGATGATATCCGGGAAGTTGCAGCGGGGCATTCATGTCGCCGGTGAAGGGGCCTTGCGAAATGTCCTTGGGCACATCGATCAGCACCGGACCGGGGCGACCGGTGGTCGAAATGTGGTAGGCCTCGCGGGCGATGCGCGGCAGCGCGTTGGTTTCCTTCACGAGGTAGTTGTGCTTCACCACCGGAATGGTGATGCCGAAAATGTCGGCCTCTTGAAAGGCGTCCTTGCCGAGCATCCAGGTCACGGTCTGACCGCAAATGACGAGCATCGGCACGGAGTCCATCATCGCGGTCATGAGACCGGTGACGGTGTTGCCGGCACCCGGGCCGGAGGTCACGAGCACCGCGGCGGGGCGACCGGTCGCACGGGCATAGCCATCGGCCATGTGCACGGCACCTTGTTCGTGACGCACGAGGATGAATTTCATCTTGGTCTTCACCGTCTCCAAGGCGTCGAAAATCGGAATCGCGGCTCCGCCGGAATAGCCGAAAATGTACTCGATGCCGAGGTCGTCGAGGGTCTTGATGAGCGCTTGGGCGCCGTCCATGGTCGATTTGCTCATAAAATTGGGGTTGGGGAGGAGACTTTGGGCGATCGGCGGAACAATTGCAATCAAAAATGATCAAAAAAGAGTCAAATTGGGATTTTTTGTGATTTTTCCCACCCGAAGTTTGCCGATTTTCGATCAAAAAGAGGATTTAGAATGGCACGAGCGGCAAAAAACACTCTCAAAGGACCGCTTGGGTAAACCCACACTCAGGCGCGAGCGGCTTCTAATAAAAGGTCTGTCCCTTTATATGTCCCTTTATATTAGAGATTCTCAGCGGGTGTGTCGAATCAGACGATCGTGTCGCCGACGATGAATTTGGAGAGGAGCCTGGTCATGGTTTAATGCTGGTTGGTTGGAGGTCGATGTCACTGAACGAGCGACTCCGAAAGGAAAGATATAAGGCCGGGAGCGCGTCACGAAGTGCGGCCTGATTGGCAGCCGGATCCGGGCGGTGGTAAAGCCGGAATGCCGTGGGCTGACTGGTCGACTTGGCGTCGAAGTGGCCATCGTCGCTCACCTTCACATCCACGGGGATCATCTCCTCCGGCACGACGCAGTCATCAGCGTGGAGTTCCTCCGGCCGGACGATTCGGCACGAGCCATCGGCTCGGCGCACCAACTTGCGCCCGGTGATATTCTGCCAAACGGCCGTCTCCCACACTTTATGCTCACAACCGGTGAGGGTGCGGAACGCTTCCGGCGCAGAAAGAGCCGGCCAATCCTCCTCCATGGCGCGGAGGTAGTCCATGCGCGCCACACGCTGAAGTGCGAAACCCAGGTAACGGCGCAGGCTCGGCTCCATGTTGTCGATCCATCGCAGGTCGGGCATCGACCAGAAACTGTTGTTCGTGCCGAGATCGAAAGGTCCCTGATGGGTCGCACACGGATAAATGTCGATGGGCCGGCCACTGCGCAGAAGTCCGACGAAGGCGTGCGGATCGAGCATGACATTCCATTCCAGATAGCCCCGCGGATAGCCTCCCGCAGAGAGATGGATCCGCCGGACTTTCCTGCGGAACAACTCCGGATCGCGGTTGAACGCGGCGGTGACGGCCCGTGAGGAACAGAAAATGGCGATGTCCACAGGCTCATCCGATTCACGCAGGGTGCG
>JBEINR010000012.1:0-10071 GCA_040377995.1 Akkermansiaceae bacterium
CCGGAGATCGACGGCTCGGTGATGGTCGATGATTCGATCCCAGTCGGCAGTTTCGCCGAAGTGGCCATCGGCGACTGGCGCGGCTATGATCTGGTCGCCGCGCGTTGATTTGCGCTGCGGAAATTTTTACCGATTCCGACGATGTCGCTGCGCACGAAGGACTTCGATTATCACCTGCCCGAGGAGCTGATTGCCGCGCGGCCGCTTGCCGATCGCGCTGCGTCGCGAATGCTGGTGGTGCATCGCGAGAGCGGCCGCCTCGAGCATCGGATGTTTCGCGACATTGCCGAATATCTGCGGCCCGATGACTTGCTGGTGCTCAACAACACGCGGGTGATCCCGGCGCGCGTTTTTTCCGACGATGGCAGCATCGAGTTGCTCTGCCTCGACCGCCTTGGCGAACTCGAATGGCGCTGCCTCGTGCGGCCGGGCAAACGCATGAAGCCGGGTCGCGAAGTCGTCGCGGGCGGCATCCGCGGCGTGGTGACCGAGGTTTTTGAAAATGGCGACCGCCTGATCCGTTGGGACTCGCCGCTCGACCTCGACAAGCACGGCCAACTCGCGCTGCCCCACTACATGGGGCGCGTTGAGGACGAGGCCGACCGCGAGCGCTACCAGACGGTCTATGCAAAAGAAGAAGGTGCCATTGCCGCGCCGACCGCTGGACTTCATTTCACCACCGAAATGCTCGAGCGCATTCAGCACGCGTTTCTCACCCTGCATGTTGGCGTCGGCACCTTTCGCCCGGTGAGCGCCGAAGTGGTGACCGACCATGTGATGCACTCGGAGAAATTCATCGTCACCGAGGAAACCGCCAAGCGCGTGAATGCCGCAGGCCGCGTGCTGGCCGTTGGCACCACGGTCACCCGCGTGCTCGAGGCGCTTGGAAAACAAAATCCGCCAGCCGGAGCGCGCATCGCCGAAATCCGCCACGCGGGCGAGACCGACATCTTCATTCATCCTCCGCACGAGTTTCGCGCGATCGATGCCTTGCTCACCAACTTCCACCTGCCGCAAAGCACCCTGCTCATGCTGGTGAGCGCGCTCGCCGGCCGCGAACTGATGCTCGAGGCCTACCGCGAAGCGGTCGCGCAACGCTACCGGTTTTTCAGCTACGGCGACTGCATGCTGATCCTTTGAATTCCTCCCCACGCATCCTTTCGCAAACTTTACCGCAATATGTGCACATGTACTTAGCTACGCCCAAAGCGTCCTTGACAATGTCATTTCACCGCCTCTAATTTTCCCGTCACCCGAGCCTAATGATTAAGTTCGCCAAACCCTCTGCGCGCCTCGCGGGCACCATGATTTTCGTCGGGCTTCACGCCTCTGCCCTGGCTCAAGATCCACCTGCAGCGCCTGCCGCTCCGGCACCTCCCGCCGCGCCAGCTCCTTTGGTCTCGCCGGCCGAGATCAACCGCATGTTCAACGATGTCGATGCGGCATTCGAGTCAAAGAACTACGCCACCATCGCCACCAAGATCAACGAATTGCTCAAGGCGCTGGTCAACACCCCCGACGCGCCGTTCGAAACGCTTTATTTCAACATCGGCCTTGCCAACCTGCTGGACAACAAGGCTCCGGAAGCTGAAGCCGGATTTCTTGAATGCCTCAAGCGTTTTCCGAATGGTGAGTACGCCTCGCGGTGCTACCTCGGCGCCGGACGCGCCTGCACGATGCAGGGCACGGAGGAGAAAAAGACCCAAGCGATCGATCTCCTGAAGAAAGCTGCGGCCGATCCTAAGTTTCGCTCAGAGGCGGGGCTGCTTCTCGGCCAAGTTTACACCGACCTCGGCAAACACGAGGAAGCCCTGCAAGTGTTCCGCAGCCTGATAGGCTCGGATGTCAGGACTCCTGCTCAGACATCCGCCGCCGTCGAATCCATTGGTCTGCTTGCCACCAGCGGCAGCCTCAATGACCTCATCGCCTACCTCGATCGCTTGTCCTGCCAAGCCGGTGTGCGCGAGGCGATCGCTTGGTATGTGAACCAGATCATCGTTCGCGGCGACGAATTGGTCGCCAACCAGCAATACGAGCCGGCTCTCGCCATTTACCGCGCGATCCCGCCGCGCAGCCAGATCATCGCCACCCAAGCCTACGCGCTCGATGGCATGCGCAAGGAACTCAAGATTCTTGAAACCCGTGCCGAGGCCGACAAGGCCAAGCCCGCCAACCAGCGCAGCAAGGCCCCGGAGCTCATCAACTCGCTCAAGCCCGCCATCAAGGTCGCCGAAGACGCGCTCAAGGCGGTGGAGGAAAAGGCCGACCTCGACTCGGCCATCCTCATGCGCCGCGGTCGCTGCCTGTTTTACCTCGATCGCAACGAGGAAGCCCTCGTTTGCTTTCGCACTTTGCGCACGAAGTATGGGTCCTCAGTCGATGCCAAGTCGGCTGCTTTCGCGGAAATCGTGATCCTCAACAAGCTTCAGGACATCGCTGGCATCAAGGAGATGTGCGAACTTTACATGCGGAAATATCCGGATGCGGAAAACATCGAGCAGGTCGCAACGCTGGCTGGCGAGGTGCTCGTGCAAGGCGGCGACTGGAAAGAAGTCGGCGCGTTTTACCGCGGGCTTGAGACGAAATTTCCGAAATCGGACAATCTCGACCGCTTCGTGTTCTTCCAAGCGCTTGCGACCTTCCAGGAAGGCCGCTTCGCGGAAGCCGCGCCGATGATCGCGAAGTTTCTCAAAACCTATCCCAACAGCCCGCTGGTCGAGAACGCCCTCTACTATGTGGCGATGTCGAATTTCCTCACCAACAAGTACAAGGAAACGCTCGCGGCATGCAACGAGTACCTGACGAAGTTCCCCGATGGCCGTTTCGCCGGCGACATGCGCTACCGCCTGTCCTTCATCGATTTCAATGACAAGGAAGAGGACCAATCCGACAAGGTCATCCGCGACCTGAAAAAATTCCTCAACGAGCATCCCGACGACAATTCGAACGGATCGATGTACTGCCTGCTGGCGGACACTTACAAACGCAAGAGTCGCGATGATGAGGCGCTTGAGGCGTTCAAAAAGGCGGTCTGGACGCAAAGCCCCGACGATGTCGTGCAATATGGTCTCGATTCCGCGACCACCATCCTGCAGGGCAGAAAAGACTGGGCGGGCGTTGCTGAGCTGCACGGCGATTTCCTCAACCGCAGGCCGGACAGCCCGCTGGCCCTGCTCTCGGCCACCTGGGTGGCGAAGATGAAAACCCGCGAAGGCAAGGGGGCCGAAGCGGCGGAGCTGCTTGGCAACTCACTCAAGTCCCGCATCGCCAAGCCCTCCAACGAGCAGGTGGAGTTCCTGATCGACGAGCTGGTCAAGACTCTGGTTCCGCCGCGCAAGAAGCCATCGGAGATCGATGCCGACGCAGTCGACAAACAGCTCACCGACCTCCTCGCGCAAGTCACTGTCGGCCAGGAAAATCCGACCACCTCCGCGCGCATCTATTCTGCCAGAGCCCGCCTCGCGCAATTGCTGCGGCGCAACGATCGCTCGGACCTCTACCTCAAAGGCATTGCGACCACCAACGCCAAGGACCCCACGGTGCTCAGCCCCGCACTGCTCACCGTTTCCGGCGACATCCTGCTAAAAAACGGCGACCTTGAGGGTGCCGAGGCGATGTACAAGCGCCTCGTCGAGCGCTACAGCGAGTCGTCCTTCTCAGATGCAGGCCCGGTCGGCATGGGCTTTGTCGCGCTCGCCCGCAAGAAACCCGAAGAGGCCCTCAAGATTTTTGACGAGGCACTCCAAAACAACCCTGGCATGTCGCGCTTCAAGGAAACGACGCTCGGCAAACTGCAGGCGCTCGTCGACCTCGATAAGCAAGAGGACGCCATCAAACTCGCCCTCAACACCGTCGGCGACAAGATGTTCCGCGGCCAATCGGCGGCCGATGCCTACATGCTGCTCGCCAAGGTCTACCGCAAACAGGCCGCCAAGGCCTCCGGCGCCGAAGGCACCGAGCTGCTCAAGAAGGCTCACGGCACCTACCAACGTGTTTACGTCGCTTACCAAGGCTTCCCTGATGTCTGCGCCGAGGCCTACTGGCAGGCATACGAGACCGCCAAGGAGCTCGGTGAGGAAACGCTCGCCGCCGAAACGCTCAAGGCATTGGCCGAGCATCCGAAACTCAAAAATACCAAACCCGCCAAAAAAGCGGCAGGTGTGAACTAACCCAACCCGGCCATGTCCCCACTCACCCCACTCACCCGCCTGCTGCCGATCGCGCTCGCCTTGTCGGCGGCGCCACTCGGCGCGGAGCCCGCACAACTGGTCTTCCAGAACGGCCGCTCGATCCCGCTCAGCTCGGTCGACATCGCGCAAGACAAGGTCCTCATCAAGACCACCGCCGAGGGCTTCGGCGCAGGCCAATCATTCCCGCTCACCGCCGTCAGCCACGTCTTCGGCGACCGCCCGGCTGAGCTTAACCAAGCCATCGCGCTGATCCTCTTCGAGAAGCAGAGTGAAGCCATTGCGCTGCTCGAACCCCTTGTCGCCGCTCACCGGGTCTCGGCCAAAATCCCGGGAAATTTCTGGCTCGAATCCGCCCGCGCGCTGCTGGTGAGTTACGCGCTGACTGGCGATTCATCCCGCTGCACGCAGCTTGGCAAGGACATTTCCGATGCCACGCCAGCCCAAGGCAGTGATTCTTTTGTTTCGCTCGGCAAAGCATTGCTGATGCCTGAAAGCACCGGATTGGAAGAACGCGACGTTTCCTTAAAGGACCTCACCACCGATGAAATGCCGGCTGATGTTGCCGCCTACGCGTCCTTTTTTCGCGCCAAGCTCCTCAAACAACAAAAGAAAAACCCCGAGGCTCTCCACTCCCTGCTCGCAGTGCCGGGGCTTTACCCCTCGGGTGGGCTCATTCTCAACGCCGCCGCCGAAATTCTTGCTGCCGATATGCTCGCCGCCCTCAATCGCCGCGACGAGGCGACCACCCTGATCAACTCCGCCCTGCGCGTCACTCAAGGAACGATTTTGACCGATGAGGCCAACAAGCGACTTGAATCATTGAAATAACGACTCCACCATCCATCAACAAACATCTCACATAACGATCACCATGAAATCCACCATCCGCCAAGCCGCGTGCACCACGCTCACCGCGCTCCTGTTGTTTCCCGTGACCGCCCTCGCCTCCGCTCCCAAGGCAGGCGTTACGGAAAAGACCATTCTCGACACCTACCATGAGGGCGGCTGGGTCATGCACTTCCTTCTCGTGTTCTCAATCGCAATGGTTTGGCTGGTGATCGACATCTGGCTTCGCACCAACAGCAAGAAGATGACGCCGGCTGACGATGTGACGACCGTGCAAGGGCTTTTCCGCTCTGGTGACTATGTCGGCGCCTATCAGTCGATGAAGGCGAGCTTCAGTCCCTTTGCCGAAGTGATGCGTGCCGGCCTTGGCTCGGTCGGCTACGGTAAGGAGGCAACCGAGGAGGCGGTTTACGCGACGGTGGAAAAGATCAACTCCACCCTTCAGACGCGCATCAACTACCTCTCGGTTATCGGTGTTTGCGCACCTATGGTCGGCCTGCTTGGAACCGTCGGCGGCATGAAGGGTGCCTTCGGTAGCCTTGGATCGGGCGGCCTTTCGAGCGGCGTCGGCGAGCTTGCCGGTCACATCGGCGAGGTGCTTGTCGCCACCGCCGCCGGTCTGCTCGTCGCGATCCCGGCGTTCATGGCCTTCTACTTTTTGCGCAACAAACTCCAAGGTGCGGTCCACCACCTTCACGAGGAAACCGAGCGCATCTTCCGCAACGCTCCTTACGAATACCTCAAGGACGCCGATGTCGGCCAAGAAGAAACCTACGCCGCCCTGCCCAACTGGGTCCAAGGCGCCGAAGGCACCCAAGCTACCGAGGCCTGATCGGCCCGCCGCCCTTATATCAATTCAACCTTTGAACAACTGATCCTATGGCCGGTGGTGGTGGTGGCGGAGACGGGGAACCCGAGTTCCAGATTGCTCCGATGATCGATGTGCTGCTCGTGCTGCTCGTCTTCTTCGTCATGATCACCTCCGCCGAGGTGCTCAAGGTCGATAAGAACCTCACCCTGCCCATCTCGCCAAACGCCAAACAGCGCGAGCCCGAGATGGCCAAGCACGAAATGGCAGTCAACGTCCGCTACGACGCGGCCACCAACAAAGGCGTGCTCGTCGTCGACGACCGCATCTTCGGCGACTGGCAGGAAGTCGTCCCGATCCTCCAGGGCAGTCGCGAGCGCGATCCCAAACTCCGCATCGTCGTCCGTGGCGATGCCGCAGTGCCCGCCGGCGAGATCCAGAAAATCATGAACCTCATCGGCGAGGCCGGCATTGCCGATATCGCGTTCGCCTCTTCCAACAAGTGACACGCCCATGAGCAAAAGACACCGTCACCGCCGGAAGGCCAACGCCGAAGTCAACCTCGGCTTCCAGATCGCGCCGATGATCGACGTGGTCTTCGTCATTCTGCTCTTCTTCATCGTCTCGGCCAGCGACATCCAGGTGGAAAATTCCCACGTCACGAAGTTGCCCGGCACCGTCGAGACCCAGAGTGACACACCGACGCCCGACGAGATCGCCGTCAGCATCGAGGACGACGGCCAGGTGTTTCTCAATGACGATCCGCTCGACACCCCCGAGGCAAAGCTGCTGCCCGAGCTCGCCAGCAACCTCAACCAGCTGCGCGAAAGTAGTGCCGCTTCAAAGTCTGAGGTGCTCGTCACGATCTACGCCAACGAACTTGCGCGCTACGAAAGGGTGGTCGATGTTCTCGATGCTCTGAGCCGCGCAAAAATCACCAATGTGAGCTTCCAGGCCGGAAGCCCCGAATGACTTGGCTTCCCATCCGTCCGGCCTGAACGATCTATTTCAACCCCATCATGGAAAATCACGATAGCGATGAGAATGCCATCCACGAAGATGGGCATTCCACCCCCATCAAGCCCAAGAAGCAGACTTGGTGGATGAAGCTTGGCGGCGGCTCGCTCATGATCGCGGCGTTGATCCATGCGGTTCTTTTCATCGCCGGTGGCCTATGGGTTTATCAAGTGATCTATGAGGCGGAGAAAAAGGTCGACTTCATGCCAGCCGGCGGCGGTGGAGGCGAGCGCGGCGCTCAAACCAAGGTCCAACAGAAAAAGCGCCAGCAAATCACTCCCTCGACCAGCGTGAAACGCGTCTTTGCCGAAGGTGCGACCTCCTCTTACTCGATCCCCGATCCGGGCGACAGTTTCGGTGAAATGTCGGCGCTCGCATCCCTTGGTGGCGGCAGCATGGGTGGTGGTGGTCTCGGAGCGGGAGTTGGCCAAGGCTTCGGACAAGGCAGCGGCCTGGGCAGCGGGATCGGCAAAGGCGCCGGCGCTGGCAAGCTTTTTGGCCTTGTTCCCGAAACGATGCGCAAGCGTTGCTCGAAGGACGACCGCTTGCAGCGTCTTAAGGAAAACGGCGGCACCCCTGCCTGCGAGGAGGCGGCACTCAAAGGCCTGCGCTGGCTCAAGGCCAACCAGTCGGCGGACGGCTCATGGGGGAGCGATGGCCCCCCCGTGGCGATGACCGGGCTCGCCCTGCTCGCCTACTTCGGCCATTGCGAAACTCCGGCCTCCGACGAGTTCGGCGATTCCTGCCTCAAAGGCATTGTCTACCTCGTCAATAGGGGCATGAAGAACAACGGCATGCTGGCCAGCAACCTTGCAGATGCGCATTGGTGCTACGAGCATGCGATCGCCACTTATGCTCTCGGGGAGGCCCTCACTTTCTGCAAGGAAATGAAGCTGGTGGTCCCCAACTTGTCCGAAGTCACCCAAAAGGCAGGCCAGTTCATCATCGACAACCAGCATAAGAATGGCGGCTGGGCATATGCATACAGCACTGCGGACAACGCCCATACCGACACCTCGATCACCGGCTGGCATGTCCAAGCACTCAAGGCCTGCAGTCACACCCCCATCCAGTTCAAGGGCATGCAGCCGACCGTCAACAAGGCTCTCGATTTCATCAACAATTGCCAGGATGAAAGCGGCGGCTTTGGTTACGCTTCCAAAGCCTCGCATGCGGATTATCACACGCTTACCGGTGTTGGCATGCTCGCCAACCAGATGTGGGGCAAGGGCAATCGCAGCGAGGTCCGCAAGGGCGCCGACTACATTCTCAAGAATTCAAAATTCACCTACGACGACCAGTATGCCGACCTCTACGGCCACTATTACGAATCGCAGGCGATGATGCAGCTCGGCGGCGAGTATTGGGAAAAGTACAATTTAATGTTCCGTGATCAGGTGCTGAAGGGCCAAGATACCGATGGCTCATGGAGAGTGCCCGGTGGCGGCAAGGAAATCCGCGCAGTGGCCCCTGCGTTTGTTCAAAACAAAACTTACCGCACCACCCTCTGTATCCTCATGCTTGAGGTTTATTATCGCTTCCTAAGCACCGATGGTGGTGGCCGCCGCCATTCGGGCATTTGATCCGGCCCCGCCGATTTTTCCACTGGCGGTAGGGCCATTTGATGGGATGCTTGATGGCATCCGAGCCCCGCACCGATGAATCGCAAGCCGATACTGACCGCCGTCATTTTTCTGATCACCGCGCTGGCCGCCTTCGAGGCCGGCCGCATCACGAGGCCGGCCAAGAGCGATACCGCTGCGGATGAAAAACCTGCCGAGCGTGCAAGCGGCCCGCAGAGAAATGACGCCGCATCACCGCAGGCATCCGCACGCGGCGAGCGCCAGGCATCTGTCGCCACATCCCCGGCGGAAAGATTGGCGCGACTCGAGGCGATCGTCCGCGGCGAAAATCCCTACGAACGCAACCGCGCGCTGCTGGCATTTCTCGATCGCCTCGCGCCCGGAGACTTTGAAGGTGTCGTCGATCATTTCCGCGCCCTTGGCATCACCGAAGATCGGCTCGGTGAGTATGGCCTGATCCTTGCCGCATGGGCGAAGGTGGATCCACTCGCAGCGCTGGCCTACGCCAAGGCCAAGACCGACAATCCATTCGCCGCCCGCGCGATTCTTACGAGCTGGGCAACCGAGGACGCTGCCGCTGCAATTCGCTGGGCGCAAAACAACCATCAGGGAGACGGTGCGAATCCGTGGCTGATCGGTGTCATCCGCGGCATCGCGGCGACCGACATCGAAGGCGCCGCCAATTTGCTCAAATCGATGCCGCGAAGTGTCGAACGCGGCGAGGCATTGGATGCCCTTTTGCCGCATCTGCTCGCCAAGGGCAATGAGTCCACGCGCACATGGATCGCCTCCATCGATGATGATGCCCTGCGCAGTGGCGCAATGATGCGCGCGGCCGAAGCGATGGCAAAAACCGATCCTGCCGGCACGGTCGCGTGGCTGATGGAAAATCCGGGCGAGGCATTGGACCGTCGGCTCGACGATGTCTTCGGCATCTGGGCGAAGCAGGATGAAGCCGCCGCCTGCAGCGCGCTCAACACGCTGCCGACCGGAGAAATCCGCAGCGATGCCTTGCGCGGAGTGGTCACCCGCCTTGCCTTGAGCGAGCCGAATGAAGCGGTCGCGTTGATGGATCAATACCCCGACGAAGTGAATGACCGCACGGTGCGCAATTTCATCTGGCACTCATTTGGCAAGGACCCCGCCGCCGCGCTCGGCGAAGTCTCGCGCATCGGCGATGAGGATCGCCGCAACGAAATGTACCGCCGCGCCATGGGCGCATGGATGCGCCGCGACGCCACCGCCGCCAAGGCATGGCTCAACACCAACCCCTTGCCAGAAAGCGTCACCCGCTCGCTGTCGCAGGATGGCAACCAGTAGGGTGCCGCGGCCCCGCGCCGCCGGCTCACTCACACGGGCAGGGACCTTTGTCCCAAAGGTCCGCAGAAGGGGCGGCTTGAAAAGAGGATATGTGATGTCCTCCCGTAGTCACTTAATGGGGCATCATGACCCCCATAAGCCCCCAAAAAAAATTCTGCATCCCTTATTCCTTGGGCTTTTCTTACTATTTGTCTGGGAAATATTAGAAGCGCCACCGCGCCATGGGCGCTTGGATCCTCTTCGGCGCCTTTTGATTTTTGGGCTTGGTCCTTTTTTGTCCGAAAGGTCCGCACAAGGGGCGGCTTGA
>JBEINR010000106.1:0-3332 GCA_040377995.1 Akkermansiaceae bacterium
CCACTTCGTCGATGCTTGCCTGGCTGCTTGAAAATGCCGGAAAAAATCCTGGATTCATGATTGGCGGCCTGCCGAAAAACCTCGGCCGCGGCGCGCGTTTTACCGAATCAGAATTCACCGTGCTCGAAGGCGACGAATACGACACGGCCTTCTTCGACAAGCGCTCGAAATTCCTCCACTACCTGCCAGAATGCGTGGTGATCAACAACATCGAGTTCGATCATGCCGACATCTACGCGTCGCTTGATGAAATCAAGCTGACCTTCCGCCGCCTTCTCAACATCGTGCCGCGCACTGGCATGGCATTCATCAATGGCGATGATCCAAACTGCCTCGAGGTTGCATCAAAAGCCCCATGCCCGGTCACGACGGTCGGATTCTCCGCTGACTGCGCCCTTCGCATCGAGAACATCAACTACGATGAACATCGTAGTTCGTTCACGCTTGGTGGTACCCCCTGCTCCGTGCGCATGACGGGCGAGTTCAATGTCCGCAATGCCGCGATGGCCGCCGCCGCCGCGACTTTCGCCGGCCTCCCGCCAGGTGAAATTCTCGCCGGCTTGGAGTCCTTCGAGGGGGTTGCTCGCCGCCAAGAGCTGCGCGGCGAGGTCAATGGCATCAAGGTCATCGATGATTTCGCCCACCACCCCACGGCGATCCGCCTCGCTGTGCAAAGCCTGCGCCAACGCCATCCCGGCTCCCGGCTCTGGATCCTTTTCGAGCCGCGCTCCAACACGACCCGTCGCGCGGTTTTCCAAAACGAGCTCGCCGAGGCGCTCGCCCTCGCGGATATCTCGCTGGTCGCGCCGATCCCCGACCTCCACAAGATCCCCGAAAATGACCGGCTCGATCCCGACAGGCTCGGCGCCGACATCAACCGCTACGGCGGAAGCGGCCAATGCATGCCGGACCTTGAATCAATCGTCGAGATGGTCAGGGAAAAGGCCCACCCCGGCGATGTCGTCGCCGTGCTGTCCAATGGCGGCTTTGGCGGAATCCACAGCAAGCTGCTGGCGGCCTTGGCCTAGAAATTTTCAAAATTCTACGTACCGGAAACCGAAAACACCCACGGAAGGTCGTTGACGAAGCTCGAATTCACACCCAGTCTAACCACGTCCGCATCACAGGAACCCATCCACCCCACAAAGCAATGACAAAAATCAGCCGTTTCTTCAGCGCCGCCCTCGCGGCCGCACTTATCTCGTTTGGCAGCGCCTCCGCGGCCGACAAGATCAGCATCGCCACCGTCGACATGCAGGAACTGTTCAAGCAGTACTACCGCACCAACGAGGCACAAAAACAAATCAATGTCGAACGCGCCCGCATTCAAAAGGACAACAACGAGCGCCTCTCACGCATCCGCGAACTCGAAGAAAGCCTCGGCACCCTTCGCAAGCAACTCGAGGATCCCGCGATCAACGACTCCAAGAAGCAGACCCTTTACAAGGACTTCCAAGCAAAGCAGCAGGAAGGTGTCGCGCTTGACCGCGAGCGTCGCGAGTTCCTCCAGCGCCGCAACCAAGCCCTTAACGAAAAAATGGTCCAGCGCATGAAGGGCATCCTTGAGGAAATTCGCAAACTCGTCGAAGAGCAGGCCAAAAAGGACGACTACGATTATGTCTTCGACAAGTCCGGCCTCAGCACCTCGCAAGTCCCGTTTCTCCTCTACACCAAGGACGCCACCGACATCACCAGCGTTCTCCTTAAGGATCTGAACAAGGACGCTCCACCGGAGTCGCTCAAGAAAGAAGAAGAGCCCAAGGCAGAGGCCCCCAAGCCCAAAGACAAGTAACCACATCGCCGGAAACTTGGCTAAACACCTCACGCTTTCCGAGCTCGCCCGTTGGGTCGATGGTGACATCGTCCGGGGCGGGCTCGATTCGTTTTACACCGGAATGGCATCCCTCGATGCCGCCGGGCCTAACGATGTGAGTTTTCTCGGCAACGAGAAATACCACGCGCAGTTTCTCGCCTCCAGGGCCGGGGCGATCATCGTGCAACGCGGCGAAACCGGAGGAAATCCGGACAGCGCACTCATCGCCGTCGAGAATCCAACGCTGGCATTCTCGGTCGTCGTTCGCCACTTTGCAGCCGCTTCACGAAATTTTTCACCCGGCATCCACCCGAGCGCCAGCGTAGCCGATGACGCGAAGTTTGATCCTGAAAAAGTCCGCATCCACGCCGGCGCGGTCATCATGGCAGGTGCCAGCATCGGCGATGGGTCTGAAATCGGACCCAACAGCGTCATCGGCGAAGATGTCGTCATCGGCAAGGACTGCCATGTCATGGCGAATGTTTCGGTTCGCGAGCGCTGCGTGCTCGGCGAACGCGTCCAACTTCAGCCCGGCGTGATCATCGGCTCGGACGGATTCGGCTACGAATTCTCACAAGGGCGCCATGTGAAGGTCGACCAGGTCGGCATCGTGGAAATTGGCGACGATGTCGAAATCGGAGCCAACACCACGATTGACCGCGCACGCTTCGGCAAAACCATCATCGGCGAAGGCACCAAAATCGACAACCTCGTGCAGATCGGCCACAATGTGGTGATCGGCAAGCATTGCCTCATCGTCGCACTCACCGGCATTTCCGGCAGCACGCGCATCGGCGACTATGTGACCATCGCTGGACAAGTTGGCATGGCCGGCCACATCACCGTTGGCGACAAAGCCACCATCACCGCACGCGCGGGAGTCACCAGCAACCTGCCGGGCGGTGCAATTTATGGCGGCCGTCCCGCCAAGCCCTTCAACGAGGAAATGAAGCTCCGCGCCACCGTGCGACGGCTCCCAAAACTGATCGAGCGGATCAAAAAACTCGAGCAGCAGCTGTCGCAGGACCCCAGCGACAAAGCCTGATGCTTGCCCTGCGACCCGTCGCGCGCTAACAAGGAAGCGTGCCCGCCAAAGCAAAAGCCCCTGCCGCAAAATCCACCGGTCTCTTTGCGGTCATCGGCAGCGACGAGGGCATGGTGCGCGAGGAAGCGCTCAAGCTTTACAACCAGCTCACCGGCGGATCCGACGATGGCTTCACGCACGAAGTCATCGACGGCATCGCCGACAATTCCGACTCGGCATTCGACATCTGCTCCTCGGTCATCCAGGCCCTGCAAACCATTCCGATGTTTGGTGGCGACAAAGTCGTGTGGCTTCGCAACGCGAATTTTTTCAGCGACTCGGTCACCGGCCGCTCGCAGCGCACCGAAGCGGGAGTTCAGAACCTGCAAGCCGCGCTCGAATCCGGCATGCCCGATGGCGTGAAGTTCCTTCTCACCGCGCAAGGCATCGACAAGCGCCGCGCGTTTTGGAAGTTCATCGAAAAATCCGCCGAGG
>JBEINR010000073.1:0-4659 GCA_040377995.1 Akkermansiaceae bacterium
CGACCAACTCCACGCCGGCGGTGGCGGCATCCAGAACGAACTGCTCTGCCAGTCGACCGCCGACGCCCTCGGCATCAAAGTCGTCGCTGGCCCGATCGAGGCGACCTCCTGCGGCAATGTGATCACGCAAATGGTCGGCACCGGCCACCTCGATAACTTCGAGGCCGGGCGTGAACTCATTCGACGCTCATTCGATTTCAAAATCTACGAGCCACGCCAAAGCGCCGATTGGAAAGCCGCCTACGAACGCTTCAAGGCGCTTGCTTGAAACAGGCAGCATCTTCACGAGGGGACGCGGATAGTTTCGGCGCTGCGGGGCCGCATCGCCCGACCGAGTTTGATAGGCAGGGACCTTTCTCCGCAACGGTCCGCTCCATGGAGGTACTGAATCAGTTGGTGACGCGCATCGGCATCAGCACATAGAGGAAGGTTCCTTCGATGCGCAAAACACCGGGGCTCATCTCGTCGATGAGGTCGAGGTACACATGTTCGCTGTCGAGCGCGCGCAGCGGGGCTTGAAGGAACTCGGGATTGAACGCGATTTGCATCGGCGGGCCCTGATAGATGACGTCCATCGACTCCTGAGCTTCACCGACATCCGGCGAGTTGGCGGTCACTTCAATGCGGTTTTCGCTGAAGACGAGCTTCACCGAATTTGCCTTGTCCGAAGAGAGCAGCGAAACGCGGCGCACGGTTTCGAGCAGCGCCTCGCGCGAGATCACCACGCGTTCGTTGCTGTCGCCGGGGATCACTTGGCGGTAGTTCGGGTAGTTGCCGTCGATGAGCTTGCTGCAAAGCAAAGTGTCGCCGATCGCGAACGAGATCTGGTTGTCATTGAGCTTCAAGATCAGGTCACCGTTGTCGCCGAGCAGGCGCTGCAGTTCCTGAACCGCTTTCGACGGGATGATGACATCCGTTTCGTGCGAGGCGGGAAACTCGAGATCGGAATCAACCATTGCGAGACGGCGTCCATCGGTCGCCACCAGCGTCATCTTGCCGTCGCGGAACGAAGTGAAAATACCGTTGAGCACATAGCGGGTCTCATCGGTCGAAATCGCATAAGAGGTTTTTTTCAAACCATCACGCAGGACATTTTGTGGAATGCGAAATTCCTTGGCGGCGGAGAAATCCGGCAATGGCGGGAACTCGCTCTCGCCGAGCCCGATGATCTTGAAGAATGACGGACCGCTGCGGATCGACGCGTGGTTCTTCGAATCCACCGACACCTCAACCTCACTTGAGGGAAGTTCGCGCACGATGCTCACCAGGCGCTTGGCCGGCAGCGTCGTGGCACCTTCCTTGTCGATCTGGGCTTCGACCGATCCGGTGATGCCGACATCGAGGTCGGTGGTGGTGAACTGCAGGCGTCCGTCGCGGGCGACGAGCAACACATTGGAAAGGATCGGCAGCGTGGTGCGCGAGCTAACGACATGCTGGACTTTTTGCAGACCTTCGAGAAATGCTTCCTTGGAAATACGGAATTTCATGTAATGGAACCAGGGTGGTTGACCAAGGGAGTTTCCGTTTTCGCCGGACCTTGGCAAGCCAATCTGTGCATTTGGCGGAAGAATCTCCACCACCCGCCATAATCAGCGCTTGAGCCGCGATTCCAAACGCTCGATGAGCTCGCGCATGCCAGGCTCGGCATCGACTTTTCCCACCACTTTTTTGCAGGCGTGGATCACCGTGCCGTGGTCTCGTCCGCCGAATGCCTCGCCAATTTCGACGAGCGAGCCCTTGGTCAGCGAGCGACTCAGGTACATCGCCACCTGACGCGGAAAAGCGATGCTCGCCGGGCGCCGGCGGCTGGTCATGTCGGCCAAGCGCACATCGAAGTGCTCGGCCACGGCCTTTTGGATCGCGTCGATACTCACCTGACGGCTGGCCTCCTCGCGGATCAGGTCTCGGAGCAGGTGCTCGACCTTTTCGACCGTGAGCGCGTCACCTGCCAGAGAAACATAGGTCGCCACGCGCATCAGGGCACCCTCGAGCCGGCGGACATTGGTGCGGATTTTTTCCGCAAGGAACAAAAGGATCGATTCGTCGACGCGCACCTTCCAGTCCTGCGATTTTTTGTGCAGGATCGCGAGACGAGTCTCGAGCTGCGGCGGCTGCATCTCGACGGTGAGGCCGCACTCGAAACGCGAGATGAGACGCGGCTCGAGGCTCTTGATTTCGCAGGCTGGACGGTCGCAGGTGAGCACCACTTGGTTGCGACCATCAAGGAGGGTGTTGAAGGTGTGGAAAAATTCCTCCTGCGAGCGCTCTTTGCCCGCGAGGAATTGCACATCGTCGATGAGCAAAACATCGGTGCTGCGATAGCGCCGTCGGAATTTCTCCAAATCGCCGCGCCGCACGGCGTCGATGAACTCGTTGGTGAACTTTTCGCAGGTCAGGTACACGACCCGTGAGGCCGGGCGGCGGCGCAAAATTTCCTGGCCGATCGCCTGCATCAGATGGGTCTTGCCGAGGCCCGGGCCGCCGTAAATGAACAAGGGGTTGTAGCCGATGCCCGCTTTTTTTGCCACCGCCTCGCAGGCGGCGTGCGCAAACTGGCTGTTGGCGCCGACCACGAAGCTCGCAAAGGTGTGAGCGGGATTCAGACCCGAGCTCTTGATCCGCCGATCGAGAGCCTCGCCCTCTAGCGTCGGGTTCCGCCCGACGCGAACCTCCGCCGGAGTGCCGGATCCGGCCGCCGCAGGCACCTTGGCGTCGTTGATGGCCACCACGACCTCGCGAGCATCGGAAAATGCCTCCAAAACCGCAGACTGCAGCTCCGGCAGGTAATTTGTCTCGATCCACACCTGATGAATCTCGCCCGGCACAGCCAGCGTAGCGACACCGTCGTTCACCCCCTTCCAAACCGCCGCACCAAACCAACGCTGAAACGCATCCTCACCGACCGAGCCTCTCAATGCCGAGCTCACCGCATCCCATCCTCCCATGCCATCCTCGAAGTTGTGATTTTCGATCACCTCACTCGCTGCCACCTCACCCGATTCCATTGCTTCGCCGTAAATTTAAAAAGTTTCTTTGATGCGCATCAAACCCACTTCATCGAGCAGTGGCGTCATGCGTGTGGGGAACTCTGAACGACGGAATCGCGTGATGGAAAAATAATTTTTTTAGCCACTCATCGCGCATCGCGAAGCACGCGATTCCACAAGCGTTCCACGAAAAGATTTTTTTGAAACTTGACGAACGATTTACTTCGATTTTCCAAAGCAAAACATGACGCGCGATCGCGGAATTTCGCTATCCCCTTGAAAAACAAGCACATTGCGATGCATTGCCCGCAACGAAAAGTTTTACAGCGGCGCCAATGTGCAAATCGCATCTGTTAGGACAGCTCGCTTGATTGCGCGCGTTCGCTCTTGAAGCACAATGCGACCGCCACCGTCACCAGCGTGCCGGCCATGATGCGCCACGGGAACTCGATCACCGGCAACCATTCGGGATTCGTGTACAAGTGCCCGCCCGCAATCATCTTCCAGAGGTCGTTGGGCAAATTGCTCAAGAATGCCACAGCCACAAATCCCGCCAACATCGCGATCGGATTTCCAAACTCGCTGCCGCGGGTGCGCGTGAACAAAGCGACCATGAAAATCCCCAGCAACGAGCCGTATGTGTAGCCGAAACTTCCAAGAATGATCCCAATGATGCTGAGCCCGGGGTTGTGCGCCTTGATGAAGGCGGTGGCGAGCCCCACGCCGATCAGAATGAGCGTAAACCATAGCGTCGACCACTTGATCACCCGCACACGCGACGCGTCGTCATCGGGCGTTTTGAACCAACGAAAATGGAAATCGCGCGAGTAACTTGTCGCCAGCGAGTTCATCGCCGTGCCCAGGGACCCCATCGTGGTCGCCAGCACACCCGCGATCACCAAGCCCCTTAGGCCACCGGGCATCACATCGATCACAAAATACGGAAACACCCTCGTGCTGTCGGGTTTGTCCCCGGCCATCGGCAGATTTGCGTCGCTCACGACATGACCGTAGTAAACCGAGAGCAGAATCCCGATGGTCAACACGGCGTAAGTCACCGGAATGTCGGCGATGCCCGAGAGAATGGTCGCCACCGCACTCTGTTTCTTGTCCTTGGCGGTCAACATGCGTTGCACCATGTCCTGATCGGTGCCGTGCGTGGCCAGCGTCACAAACAGAGAGCCAAACAATGCCGCCCAAACGGTGAATTCGGTTTCGAGCACACTCTTGATTTTCCCCCAGGTGCTGTCTGCAGGTTCGTCACCCTCCCACTGCCATAGCCTCAAGTCCCCTGCCGCCGTGAGATGGGATTTTGCCCCTTCCCATCCACCGGGGATGTGCCCTAACAGGAAAAATACCGAGAATCCTAACGCGCAGAACAACACCAGAATTTGCAGCACATCGGTCCAGATCACCGCCTTGATCCCGCCGATCGCGGTGTAGGCGGCGGTTAGAAGGCTGATCACTACCAGCGCCGCGCCAGTGAACCAGAATTGCTCCCAATTTCCCAAGGGGTTTCCGGGATTCATGCGATCCCAGATCACCAACAGCAGCAAGGTCGGCACCCACAGGCGCGAACCGCTGGCCAAGGATCGGGTGAGCAAAAATACCGCGCTGGCAATCCGCCGCGTGCGCGGGCCGAAGCGGGTTTCCAAAAATTCGTAGATGCTCA
>JBEINR010000226.1:0-1540 GCA_040377995.1 Akkermansiaceae bacterium
CCGACTCGACGGAATACGAATGCATTTCCACCGAGTATGTCTCGATGTCGGAATTCGAAGGTCAGCCGATTCTCAAAATCGCGCCCGAAGCACTCACACTGCTTTCCGCCGAGGCAATCAAGGCGATCAACTTCACACTGCGCCCCGACCATCTCGCACAAGTCGCCGCAATCCTCGATGACCCCGAAGCCTCTAAAAACGATCGCATGGTTGCGCTCATGCTTCTGAAAAATGCCGAGATTGCTTCGCATGGTATCCTTCCATTTTGCCAGGACACCGGCACTGCGACGATCATTGGCAAGAAAGGCCAACAAGTCTGGACCGGCTGCGATGATGCAGAATTTCTCTCCAAAGGCATCCACGAAACCTACACGAAAGAAAACCTCCGCTACTCGCAAACCGCGCCGCTCACGATGTATGAGGAAGTCAACACGATGACCAACCTTCCCGCACAGATCGACCTATACGCCACCAAAGGCGATGCTTATCATTTTCTCTTCGTGAGCAAAGGCGGCGGATCCGCCAACAAAACATTCCTCTATCAGGAAACCAAAGCACTTCTAAATCCGAAGCGCCTCAAGGAATTCTGCGTCGAAAAAATGCGCTCGCTCGGCACCGCCGCCTGCCCGCCTTACCACCTCACCTTCGTCATCGGCGGCACCTCGGCGGAAAATTGCCTCAAAACCGTCAAGCTCGCATCAACCCGCTACATCGACAAGCTGCCCACCGCCGGCAACGAGCACGGCCAGGCATTTCGCGACCTCGAACTCGAAAAGGAACTCCTCGCTCTCTCACGCGAGATCGGCATCGGCGCACAGTTCGGCGGCAAGTACTTCGCGCTCGATGTCCGCGTCATCCGCCTCCCCCGCCACGGCGCTTCATGCCCGGTCGGCATCGGCGTCTCCTGTTCGGCCGACCGCCAAGCGAAAGCCAAAATCACCAAGGACGGAATCTTCATCGAGAAACTCGAAAAAAATCCCGGTCGTTTCATCCCGGAAAAAATCCGCGATTGGAAATTCAAAGGCGTGCCAATCAATCTCGACCTCGGCATGGAAGAAACCCTCAAGACGCTGAAAAAATATCCGGTCACTACCGCTGTCGCCCTCACCGGCACGATCATCGTCGCCCGCGATAGCGCCCACGCAAAGCTCAAGGACATCCTCGACGAAACCGGCGACCTTCCCGACTACTTCAAACAATACCCGGTCTACTACGCCGGACCCGCCAAGACCCCGCAGGGCATGCCCTCAGGATCCTTTGGACCCACCACTGCCGGACGCATGGACGGCTATGTCGATCTCTTCCAATCGCACGGCGGATCGATGGTGATGCTGGCCAAAGGCACTCGCTCTCAAGCGGTGACCGATGCCTGCAAAAAACATGGAGGATTCTACCTCGGCTCAGCCGGCGGCCCCGCGGCGTTGCTTGCGCAAGATCACATCCGCTCGCAGGAAGTCGTCGCCTTCCCCGAACTCGGCATGGAAGCAATATGGAAAATCACCGTCGAAAATTTCCCTGCCTTCATCCTCGTCGACGACAA
>JBEINR010000155.1:0-2390 GCA_040377995.1 Akkermansiaceae bacterium
TCATCTCCGCGAACACCTCCGCGCTCTCCCCGCCTCCGCGTTTCGATTCAGCCCCCCTCACACCACCGGCTTCTCCGCCTTGGGGTCCTTCCAAGTCGACTGCACATAGACTTCGCGCAGTTGTTTGAAGTCGATTTGGCAGGGGCTGTGGGCCATGAGGTCGGCGCCTTTGTTGTTTTTCGGGAAGGCGATCACTTCACGGATGCTGTCTTCACCGGCCATGAGCATCGCGATGCGATCGAGGCCGAGGGCGAGACCACCATGCGGCGGAGCGCCGAAGCGGAAGGCATCGAGGATGTGACCAAACTTCACTTCCTGCTCCTCGGGGCCGACGCCAAGCACTTCGAACATTTTTGCCTGCAGATCCTTTTCATGGATCCGTATCGAGCCGCCGCCGAGCTCATAGCCATTGAGCACGACATCGTAGGCCACGGCACGGACATTGGCGAAATCACCGGCCGCGAGCTTGTCGGCATCGTCGGCATTCGGACGCGTGAAGGGATGGTGAACCGCTGCCCAATGACCACTCTCTTCGTCGAGCGCGAGCAATGGGAAATCCACCACCCAAAGGAAATTGTAAGCATCGGAATTTTTCGTCAGCTCAAGCATCTCGGCACACTCGCAGCGCACACGACCAAGGATCGTACTCACGCTTTCACGCGAACCGGCGACGAAGAAAACAATGTCGCCCTCAGCGATCGCGAGCTTGGCAACCAAGGCGTCCTTTTCCGCATCCGTGAAGAACTTCCACAGCGGGCTCTTGTACTCGCCGCCTTCGCACTTGATAAATGCCAGCGTCTTGACCGGTAGCCCCGCCTGAATGGCAATTTCATTGAGACGGTTCATTTGACCCGTCGTCACGCCTGCAAATCCCTTGGCATTGATCGCACGCACCACTCCACCCTGATCGAGCGTCGAGCGGAAGATCTTGAATTCGGTCGACGCGAACACATCGCCAAGATCGGTGATCTTCATCTCATAACGAGTGTCGGGCTTGTCCGAGCCGTAGATGTCCATCGCGTCGGCGTAGGTCATGCGCGGGAAACTTTGCGGAATGCCAATGCCAAGGCCGGCCTTGAACATCGAAGCAAGAAGACCTTCAACCAAGCGGATGATGTCTTCCTGTCCGACGAAGCTCGCCTCGATGTCGATCTGCGTGAACTCCGGCTGACGATCCGCGCGAAGGTCCTCATCACGGAAACAACGGGCGATCTGATAGTATTTCTCCAGACCCGCAACCATCATCAGCTGCTTGTACTGCTGCGGTGCTTGCGGCAGCGCGTAGAAACGGCCGGGGTTGAGGCGCGAGGGCACGAGGAAATCGCGCGCACCTTCGGGCGTTGGGTTGGAAAGAATCGGCGTTTCGATTTCAAAAAATCCGCTCTCGTCGAGATAGCGGCGTGCCGCCGAAGTGATCACGCTGCGCTGACGGATGTTTTTGCTCATGCGCGGACGGCGAAGGTCGAGGTAGCGGTATTTCATCCGGATGTCCTCGTTCGAAAGATCCTTGTCGAGTTGGAAGGGCAAGACATCGGCTTTGTTGACGATGTTGAGTCCGCTCGCCACCACCTCGACCGTGCCGGTGCCGATGCGATCATTGGTTGTGCCTTCGAGTCGTTTTGAAACCACACCCGTCACCTGCACCACATCCACATCGCGCAAAGTATGCGACAGAGCTGCGAGCTCGGGGTTCTGATCGGGATGGAACACGCATTGGGTGAGCCCCTCGCGGTCGCGAAGATCGATGAAGATCACACCGCCGTGGTCACGGGCTGAGTTGACCCATCCGATGAGCGTGACTGTTTCGCCGATGTGGGATTCGCGGAGTTCGTTGCAATGATGGGTGCGCATGGATTGAAATGATGAGTTGTTAAAAAATGATTAGGCGAGCAATGGCCCATCGGGCTGTTGCAGGCGTTCGGTGAGCCACTCGACTGCATTGGCGGCATTGCCGGATTCTTCGGTGCGGCTCGAAAGGATTTTGAGTTTCAGTTCGGGATATTCGGCGCCGACGACCAAAGCAAAGCGTGCGCCCGATCGCTCGGCGCTCTGGAATTGCTTGGCGACCTTCGCAGGGGTCATCGCAATGTCGGCGGAAAGCCCTGCGCGGCGTAGCTGCGTGAGCAAAGAAAGCGAATCAGCCCGGCGATTTTCATCGGCAACGACCACATAGACATCGCAAGCGGCGGCATGGCGTTGGAGCCACACCTCCATTTGCATCAAGGCATGCGGGGTCTCCTCGATGAGGTTGCGAATCACATAATCGCCCATCGCAAAACCCGTCGCGGGCAAGTCGACCGCGCCATTGGAAATGGTCGACACAAGCGTGTCATATCGACCACCACCAGCGACCGCGCGCATCGATTTGCTCGAATCAAAAACCTCGAACA
>JBEINR010000040.1:0-6978 GCA_040377995.1 Akkermansiaceae bacterium
CGGCACCGCCAGCCGCGAAACCGAGGCCTTCGTCAAAAAACTGAAACTGCCCGCATCCATTCCGGTGATCATGGTCAACGAAAGCGGTGCTTCGATCTACTCGGCATCCGATGTCGCACGCGAGGAATTCCCCAACGAGGATGTCACCGTGCGCGGGGCCGTTTCGATTGGCCGCCGCTTGATGGATCCGCTCGCCGAGCTGGTGAAGATCGATCCGAAATCTATAGGAGTTGGTCAATACCAGCACGATGTCGAACAACGCGCGCTCAAGACCAGCCTCGACGACACGGTCATTTCCTGCGTCAACGCAGTCGGCGTCGAACTCAACACGGCTTCAAAGCAGCTGCTTTCCTATGTCTCGGGACTCAACTCGAGTCTGGCCGAAAACATCGTCGCATGGCGCAACGAAAACGGTGCCTTTCAATCGCGCGAGGAACTCAAAAAAGTGCCAAGGCTTGGAGAGAAAGCCTTCGAGCAAGCTGCAGGATTCCTGCGGGTGCGTGGCGGCAAGCATCCACTCGATGCCTCTGCCGTTCACCCAGAACGCTACACGCTTATCGAACGCATGGCTAACGATGCCGGATGCGCCACGGATCAACTAATCACCAACGAAGACGCACGCAAGAAGATCGACCTCAAACGCTATGTCAGCGACGATGTCGGACTGCCGACGCTGCAAGACATCATCAACGAACTCGCCAAACCTGGGCGCGATCCGCGCAAGCAATTCGAACTTTTCTCGTTCCAAGAAGGCGTGGAGAAACCCTCCGACCTCCAACCCGGAATGAAGCTCCCAGGCATCGTCACCAATGTCACCGCATTCGGTGCTTTCGTCGATATCGGCGTGCACCAGGACGGGCTAGTCCATGTGAGCCAACTCGCCGACCACTTCGTGCGCGATGCCTCCGAGGTGGTGAAGGTCGGCCAAAAAGTTCAGGCCACCGTTGTCGAGGTCGACCTGAAGCGCAACCGCATCGCGCTCTCAATGAAGTCGAAGCCCGACCTCGAAAACCGTCGCTCAAGCCCCGATGACCGCGGCACAGCACGCCAACAAAACCAAAACCACCGCCCTTCGGGAAATCAGGGAGCATCCAATAACGACTGGTTTTCCCAAGCGATGCAAAACGCGAAGAAGAAATGAGGGCAGAGAATCTGTTTGAAATTTAAAAACACAAAAAACCCGACGGCATCCCGTCGGGTTTTTTTGTTTCTGAAACCGTGGTGATTTCAACGTACGGCGTGTCGGCGCACGGGGATGATTTTGGCAATGTTTTCGAAATCTTTGTCGGCACTTAGCACCGAGTACCCACGGTTTTTGGCGGCAGCCGCAATCAGAAAGTCGGTGTGAGCGGCTTGGACTCCTTTCGCGATGCAGCGATTGCAAAGTTGCGCGGCCAATTCAAAATCTTTTGTGCTAAGCTCAAGGTCGGGAAATGCCGAAAGTATTTCGCGAAGCTTTTCGAACTGATGCTGATGCCGTATCCCCGAAAGCACCTCCTGCCGCACAGGACCAAGCATCACCACTTGGCCCTGCTGCACCAGTTTCCTGAGGCTCGATACCCAGCCATCTTCGGCCGGTTTTTGCCGACGAAAGGCGAGCGACCAAACGGATGTGTCGACAATGACTTTCATGCCCTGCGGCGCTGCTTGCGGTAATCGTAACCTTTTGCGTATTCGATGCTGCCAAATAAATCTAGAACCTTCATTTGCTTGCGCCGCGCTACATATTCTTGCAGCGCCTCGATCACCGCCGCCTTCTTGCTTCGATGGCGCCCGATGCTCACCGCCTCTTCCAACAGATCTTGGTCAATGTCCAAATTTGTTGCCATGCACAAAAGATTGCACAAGGCATTGTGCGAGTCAATTTGTTATTTTCGGTTTTTACAACATGCTCGCCTCGATCGCCCGAATCAGAGGGCTTTAGGTTCCTCGCCCGCTATGCGATTCCATATTTATCAGAACCACACACAGATTCATTTGTTTCCTAGCTCACCATTTCATCATGGGCAGCGGGTTCAGAGGCCTATTCCAAAATTCCTTGCGCGTGATGCGGATCAGGTTGTTGTGAAATCCAAGATTTGGAAACGCGGCTTTCACCTCCTTCACCTGCCCGCGAGTGAGCTCGAATCGCCGAAGCCCCATCGTGGCATCGACCCAATCACCTTTTCGGAACACCTCGACAAGCGGGTACGCCGAAGCCGGTGCTTTGCGAAAACGGTGGTGCAGATCGATCATTTGGGTGATCTCCGGAATCCATGAGTCAAGACCCCGCTCTTTGAGATATTCCTGCGCTAGTTGAATCGATGGCTCCAGATAATCAATCACATCCCCCGGCCACATGCCGAGGTCATGAAAACACGCGGCAGTGACCAATTTCGCTTCGTCATCCCCTTCGCACTGGTGAAATTCGAAGCAAAAATGCAGTACGCGGTACACATGGTTCTTGTAGGCTTCATACTGATCGCCGATCACCGCCGAGCGTGGTGAGAGAATTTCCTCAAGCAATGGAATGTGTGTGCGAATGTGCATGCCAAAGAGTTCAGTTCATACACGGCATGGCAAGCATATCATGCATCGCAGCGCATTGGCGAATGAAAGGCACGAACCGTTTTACCCTCGCTACGCACACGCCTTACTGAATCCAATTCTGCATTGGCATTTCAGAACTTGGAGCGGGACGCTCCAAGGACGGCCTGGATCAGGATGATCCAGCTACGATGAAGAAGCTAGATCAGAAGCAGTCTCTTCATTTTCTTCCACTTCCATGTTCGATGTTCGCCTCTTCCCTAGCCCAAATTCGAGATCGTCTGGAAGATCGCGGTGATCATCAAGTAGGCCATGGTGCCGATGAGGCCGGCCATGATGATCAATACGGTCGGCATGATCAGGGCCATGATGCGCTGAAGATCCTTGTCGAGTTCCTTGTCGTAGCGTTCGGCCGAGCGGCGCAGTGACTGGTCGATTTTTCCAGTTTGCTCGCCGACGGAGATCATGTCGATGAGGAGGGGCGGAAAAGCGCCGGTGCGGATGAGTGCCTTGGAAAACGAGCGACCGTCGCCGACTTGTTCGATTACTTTGTCGAGACCGGCGCGCAGCGAGCGGTTTTGCGTGGCATCGCGGGAAAGCTCGAGGGCGCGCAACAGCGGCAAGCCATTGCCAACGAGGTTCGCCATCGTTTCGAGAAACTGCACATAGAAGCGACTGGTGATGACCGGGCCAAGTAGCGGCAAACGCAACTTGATGCGATCCCATGCGGGTTTGTTCGCTTCGTTGTCTTTCCATGCCTTGAAGAAGATGAAGGCGGCAACGAGCAGAAGCAGAATCACCAGCCACCACTTCGAGAGAAACTCCGAAGCGCCGATCAAGATGGCGGCGCCCAAAGGAATTTTTCCACCCGGCGTGCTCTCGATCAACTGCGTGAGTTGTGGGATCAGCGTCGTGACAAACACAATCGAAACGCCAATGCCAGCCAGAACGAGGAAGGCCGGATAAATCATCGCCAACACGAGTCGGCTTTGCAGCTCGGCGAGCGTCTTGAGGTAATGCGCCTGACGCTTGAGAATCGTGTCGAGCGCGCCCGAGGCTTCGCCCGCTGCGGCGAGCGAGCAGTAAAGCGGCCCGAAGCTCGGGCTTACTTTTTTCAGCGCGACAGAGAAATTGACGCCATCGCGCACGATCTGCCGGATCTTGTAGGAAACTGCCTTGAGGTTGCCGAGCTCCTGGCGGTTTTCCATCGACTTCAAAGCTGGCTCCAATTGCAGGCCGGCGCCGAGCATGTCGGACAACTCTTCCGTGAAGAGCACCACTTCCTGGCGCTTGAGCTTGATCGGACCTTCCGGGATCGGCGCCTCATCGGGCTTTGTTGAAGCGGCCGCTGTCTCATCAGATTTTGGTTTCGCACCTTTTCCCGAAGCGGGCACGATTCCCGCCGTTTCGCGAAGGTTGACCGGTTGAAGTCCCTTGCGATCGAGCATGCGCAAGGCCTCGGGGCGATCCGCCGCATCGAGCTCGCCGCTCGTGACTGAGCCTTTGGAGTTGAGTGCTTTGTAAGCGAAGACGGGCATGACGAATAATTTTAACGGGCAAGCGTTACGGCTCAATCATCACCGCCACCAATGTCGGAGGAGGTCACCGATATCACTTCCTCGATGGTGGTGGAACCCTGCATCACCTTGTGCCAGCCGTAGGTGCGCATCGGCACATAGCCATCGCGCAGCGCCTGATCGCGCATCTTCGGAGCGGGCGCGCCGTGAGCGACGAGTTCCTGCATCGCAGGGGTCAGCAACACGACTTCGTAAATCGCAAGTCGTCCGGAAAATCCCGTGCCACGGCAACGGTCGCATGCACCCGGTGAATAGATCGTGCCCTGAAGTTCATCCGGGATGCCAAGGTTACGGCGGTCGACAAGGCTGACCTCGCGAGGCACGCGGCAGTTGGTGCAAAGTTTTCTCACCAGGCGCTGCGCGAGGAAGGCGCGCACCGCAGCGGAAACAAGGAAGGGCTCAACCCCCATGTCGACGAGGCGGCTGATCCCGCCCATCGCGTCGTTGGTGTGCAGCGTGGAGAAAACCAAGTGACCGGTCAGCGATGCACGGATCGCGATCTCCGCCGTCTCGAGGTCGCGGATCTCACCGATCATCACGATGTTCGGGTCGGCACGCAGGATCGATCGCAGCGCATTAGCAAAGGTGAGACCGATGTCCGATTTCACCGCGATTTGCATCACGCCGGTGAGTTTGTTTTCCACCGGATCTTCGACCGTGACGATGCGACGCTCGGGGTGATTCACTTCGCTGAGGAAGGAATAAAGGCTCGTCGATTTCCCCGATCCCGTCGGACCGGTGATGAGGATGATTCCATTGGGGAGGTGCAGCAGGGCTTCGATTTTTTTCTGCACGAAGGACTCCATGCCGAGCTTCGCGAGATTGAATTTTTCCTGGTTGAGCAAACGCAGTGAAACACTTTCGCCCTCTACCGTTGGTACCGTCGCCACGCGGACGTCGATGGTCTGGCCTTCGAACTGCAGGTTGATGCGGCCGTCCTGCGGCACACGGCGCTCGGCGATGTCGAGGCGCGCCATGATTTTCAAACGCGCAATCACTGAGCTTTGCAGCGCCTTGATGTTTTCCGGTACCGCGACTTCGATCAAGCGACCGTCGATGCGGTAACGAATGCGGAGGTTCGTGCTCAGCGGCTCGACATGGATGTCGGTCGCGCGTTGGTCGAGCGCCTCGCGGATGATCTGATTGACGAATTTGACGACGCTCGCCTCTTCATCGTCGTCTTGGTCGATGACATTTGCCTCGTCCTCGCCGGCATCGAGGTGGTCGTAATCGAAATCGCGGCCCTCGAGGATTTGTTCAAAGGTATCGGCACCCACGCCGTAAAGCCGACGAAGCGCTTCGTGCAGTCGCTTGCGTGATGTCATGCACCAATCGATCGGCAGCGCGAGTTCTTGTGCGGCGACCTGCCTCGCGACGAGGTTGAAGGGATCGAAGGTCGCTAGCTTGAGGCGCTTGACGCCGTTGACTTCGGTGATTTCCACCGGCAACAGGCGATGGCGCAGGGCGATGCGCGGGCCGCAGGCTTCACGCAGTGGCAGTGGCACCTCGGCGACCGGAATGACATCCAGCCACTCCATGCCCAGATCGTGGGCAAGCTCGCGCATGTATCGCTCCTCGTCGACAACCCCGGCATCCAGCACATCGTCAATCGGCGAGCACTGGCGTTGCGCGGCATTGCGCAGCACCTCGTCGAGTGCGGCAAGGTCCTCGCATCCGGTGCGGCGGGCGGGTTCGATCAGTAGTTGGGTCATGGGCGACGCTTTCCTTGTCGCTTAAAACCGCTGGGTCTGCAACCTGTCTCTTGAAATAGACACAAAGCGGTCTTTGTTGCCTCCGATGCCGAAAATTTTGTGGAAATACCCACTGCCGCGCCAATCATTGCCCTCAAGTCCGTGAAAAAACCCGCTTTCTGCGTTTTTCTGCTGCTCGCCTGCAGCTTGTCCTGCGAAAAACGGGCAGCAAATATGGACACCTCATCCCTGCCCCGAGCCGAGGCTGCCGCTGTTCGTGTGCAACCAGCCCTCGAGAGGGCACTTGCGGAAAAAAATTTGAAGCTTGGCGATGAGGTCTTCATCCGCGCCTTCAAGGAAGAGCGGGTGCTTGAACTTTTCATCGAGAATCAATCCACCGGGCGCTACGAACTTTTCCGCAGCTACCCGATCGCCGCCGCATCCGGCACGCTCGGCCCGAAACTCGCTGAGGGCGACCGCCAAGTGCCGGAAGGATTCTACGCCGTCCCACCCTCGGCGATGAATCCCAACAGCCGCTTTCACTTGGCCTTCAACATCGGCTACCCGAATGCCCTCGACCGCTCGCTCGACCGCACCGGCAGCGCGATCATGATCCACGGCGACCGCGTTTCAATCGGCTGCCTCGCGATGACCGATGAAGTGATCGAGGAAATCTACACCATCTGCACGGCGGCCCACAGCGGCGGTCAAGCTGCCTTCGCCGTGCACATTTTCCCCTTCCGCATGACCAAGCAACGCATGGACATGGAAAAAAATTCCAAATGGCAAGCGCATTGGTCGAACCTCAAGGAAGGCTACGACTACTTTGAGGAAAAACAGCGCACTCCACGCGTCACCGCTAAGGGCGGACGCTATCATTTCGAAGCGATTGAGTGAGGGCGCGTTAGCCGGATGAGCGATCAGGCATTCGCGCGCTTCGCCGCATCGAGAAGCCCCGCGGCGTAGGCTTCGAAAACGCGGCGGATCTCATCACGCACGCGGCGAAACACAGCCATTTGCTCATCCTCGCTGCCGGTGGCGTGCGCGGGATCGTCGAAGCCCCAATGATGGCGATTCAGCTGACCGGGGAAAACCGGGCATGCCTGATCGGCGTTGCCGCAAACGGTGATCACCGTTTCGACTTGGTCATTGAGGAATTCGTCGAGGTGCTTCGAGCGATGATC
>JBEINR010000219.1:0-1654 GCA_040377995.1 Akkermansiaceae bacterium
AGCGGAAACTCCTCCAAATAGAGCGCCGTAGCCTCCCGCAGGTTGTGCAGGGCTTCCTCAACGGTTTCACCTTGGGTGGTGGTCCCGGTTTCGGGATTGTAGGCCACATAGCCGCCTTCTTCCGCTTCGGTAATAACTGCGCTAAAGATCATGCATAGGATATACAACGTTAGCTGGCATTTGTCGAGGATAGGCTTGGCGGTTGGAAACCGCCGCCACGCTCAAAACCAGCGTTTCGACTTTTCATTTTCGCTTTTGAGTCTTTGAGTCATTCCCATGGCCCGCTTTCATCTGCCGTCAGAAAACTGGCAAGCTGCTGCGCTCACCGGCGACGAGGCGCGGCATCTTTCGCAGGTGCTGCGTGGCAAGGCGGGTGATGTGATCACGATCTTCGATGGCCATGGCCGCCGTGCTTCGGCGAAGGTGCTGCAAGTTTCGCGCGACCGCGTTTCGCTCGAAATTTCAGAGGTCGTTTCCCCTGCTCCGCCGCAGCCTCGCATCACGCTCGCGCAGGCGATTCCCAAGGGCAAGACGATGGACTTGATCGTGCAAAAGGCGGTCGAACTCGGCGTGGCTGGCATCGAGCCACTCGTCACGCGCCACACGATCGTGCAACCGGGCGAGAGCAAGTCGGAGAAGTGGACACGCGTCGCGCTCGAGGCATGCAAGCAATGCGGCCAGGACATGCTGCCAGAAATTTCTCCGGCCCTCGCATTCGACACATGGATCGCGGGCGCGGCAAAAATTTCCGGGCTCAAGCTCATCGCATCGCTCGCGCCTGGTGCGCAGGCCATGCGCGAAGTGCTCAGAGCGCACCCCGCCACCACCGAGGCCACGATCCTCGTCGGCCCGGAGGGTGATTTCTCGCCGCAAGAAACCGCCGCCGCGCTGGCTGCCGGATTCATCCCCGTGTCGCTTGGCAACATCGTGTTGCGCGTCGAAACCGCATCGTTGTTTTGCATTTCCGCACTGCGCTACGAGTTCGCGTAAGATTGCGTTTTGCTAGCATTCCACCAAGGCCGCCTTGCGCGATGCCGATCCCGGTGCATGATAGAGCCCGTGAAGCATTTGTTGCCGAAGATTCTAACAGCTTTTGCCGCCTGCATTTTGCCGCTCGGCGCCCAAGCCGAAACGCCATCTTCACCGGCGCCCAAAACTCCGGCCAAGGTCGTCGTCATTCCGATCCGCGCGCAGATCGCCAAACCCGAGCTCTACATCCTGCGCCGTGGACTCAAGGATGCGATTGAACACAAGGTCGACACCATCGTACTCGACATGGAAACGCCCGGCGGCGAGCTCGAGGTGACCTTCGAGATGCTCAAGGCCTTGGAAAAATTTCCGGGAAAAACCGTGACCTATGTGAACCGCGAGGCCATCTCCGCCGGTGCGCTGATCGCAGCCGGCACCGATGAGATCCACTTCGCGCCGGAGGGCGTGATCGGCGCCGCCGCGCCCGTGCTCGCCACTGGCGCGGAAATCGACGAGACGATGCGCGGAAAAATAGTCAGCTATCTCAAAGCCCGCGTGCGTTCGATTTCCGAAGGCAAAGGTTATCGCGGCGAAGTGGTCTCGGCGATGATCGACATGGATTCGGAGTTCAAGATCGGCGACACGATCATCAAGAAAAAAGGCGAACTGCTCTCGCTCACCGCGC
>JBEINR010000218.1:0-1681 GCA_040377995.1 Akkermansiaceae bacterium
ATCGAAGGCCAGGCCGACGAACTTCCCGAAGCTGAGTTCGTGCAGGCACTGCACCATGCGCAACAGGCGGTGCAAAAACTCGTCGAGGTGCAAGAACAACTCGTGAAGCTTGCCGGCAAGGCAAAGCGTGATTTCACGCCAGTGCTCGCCAAGGACAACCTCCTTGAGATCGCTTACGAAATCGCAGGCGACCGCATCGAGTCGGCCATCTACGCACCATCGAAGACCGAGCGCGCGAAGAAGGTCGGCGGCCTGCGCGACGAAGTGGAAGCGGCCATCAAGGAGCGCGCTCCGGAAGCTACCGACTTCGATGTCGAGCAAGCCTTCGAATACCTCCAGAAGAAAGCGTTCCGCATTTCGATCATGCAAAAAGGCGTGCGTGCCGACGGTCGCAAGATCGGCGATCTCCGCCCGCTCTATGCAGAAAACAGCCCGCTGCCGCGCGTTCACGGCTCGGCCATTTTCGCCCGCGGCGAAACCCAGGCCCTCGCGATCGCGACGCTCGCACCTGCCGATGAAAAGCAGTTCATGGACAACTACGCGGGCGGCGAAACCGAGAAGCGTTTCATCCTCCACTACAACTTCCCTCCCTTCTCCGTCGGCGAAACCGGCCGCATGGGTGGCATCAACCGCCGCGAGATCGGCCACGGCGCCCTCGCCGAGCGCTCGATCGAACCGGTGATCCCCGCCGTCGAGGATTTCCCCTACGCGATCCGCGTTTCGTCGGAAGTCACCGAATCCAACGGCTCGACCTCGATGGCCACCGTTTGCTCGGGCACAATGTCGCTGCTCAGCGCCGGCGTCCCGCTCATCCGCCCCGTCGCCGGCATCTCCGTCGGCCTTGTGACCGAATGGAACGACGATGACACGATGAAGGAGCACAAGTGCCTTCTCGACATCATCGGCTCCGAGGATTTCTACGGCGACATGGACTTCAAACTCTGCGGCACCAGCCAAGGCGTCACCGGATACCAGCTCGACCTCAAACTCCCCGGTCTGCCGCTCTCGATCCTCGAGGAAGCAATCACCATCGCCAAGAACGCCCGCGGCACCATTCTCGACAAGATGGCCGAAGCAATCTCCGCACCCGCCGAGCTCAGCCCGCACGCCCCGCGCATCGTGTCCGTCAAGATCCCCGCCGATCGCATCGGTGAGCTCATCGGACCTGGTGGCAAGAACATCAAGGGCATCCAGGCCGAGTCCGGTGCCGAGATCAACATCGAGGACGATGGCACCGTGCACATCTACGCTTCCAAGCAGCAAGGTCTCGACCGCGCCAAGGAAATGATCGATCGCATGTTCCAGGAAATCGAAGTCGGCAAGGTCTACACCGGTAAGGTTGTTTCCATCACCGCGTTTGGCGCGTTCATGGAAGTTCTGCCCGGCAAGGACGGACTCATCCACGTTTCCGAACTCGCAGAAGGCCGCACCGAAAAGGTCGAGGATATCGTCAAGAAAGGCGATGTCGTCACCGCCAAGTGCCTCGGCGTCGATGAGAAAGGTCGCGTGAAAATGTCACGCCGCGCCTGGCTCCGCGATCAAGCCGCCGCCGATGCGGAAAGCGCCGGCAGCGCAGAATAATCAAAGCGAAACGCAAAACATCAAGCAAACCGGCGTCCTCACCAAGGGCGCCGGTTTTTTTGTTTCAAGAGAAGCGGCCTTCCTGCGGAAAGAGACAGAA
>JBEINR010000188.1:0-2140 GCA_040377995.1 Akkermansiaceae bacterium
ATGGTCATCGGAACCCGAACTTTTCGAACTCGTGAAATCCCGGCTCTACACCCCAGTGGTCGGGGACATCCTTGACCGGATGGGATTCACCCACCAATTCCTGCCACAGTCGATCCAGCCGCTGCTGCCCGAGATGAAGCTCGTGGGACGCGCCATGCCGGCATTGATGATCGATGTGCACGGTCCTCAGAAAAAGCCGTTTGGCAAGCTTACGGAAGCGCTCGACCAACTCGAACCCGGAGACATCTTTCTGGCCAGCGGTGGCGATATGCGCTGCGCCTATTGGGGCGAGATTCTCACCGCCACCGCCCGCACCCGCGGGGCTGTAGGTGCCGTGATTCATGGATACCACCGCGACACTCCACGCGTGCTGGAACAAAATTGGCCCGTCTTCAGCCGCGGCAGGTATGCGCAAGATTCCGCCGTCCGCACCCAAGTTCTCGACTACCGTTGTCCGATCGAGGTCGGCCAGGTCTCCATTCAACCCGGCGATCTGGTCTTCGGTGATCTCGACGGTGTGGTGATCATCCCTCGCGCTGTCGAGGCCGAGGTCATTGCAGAAGCTCTCGCCAAAGCCACCGGCGAAAACCTGGTCCGCCAAGAGATTGAAAACGGCATGAGTAGCACCGCGGCATTCGCCAAGTATGGAATCCTCTGATCTCCTCATCCCAACCCCTTGACCCCATTATGAACCAACTCTCCGCATTTCAACTTCACAACCAAACCGCCCTCATCACCGGAGGCGGCACGGGCCTAGGCTTAGGAATGGCGCGATGCCTCGCCGAAGCAGGGGCCAAGGTGGTGCTTGTAGGTCGCCGCACTTCGGAACTCGAACGCGCCGCAGCAGAAATCGGTGATGCTGCATTTCCCTTGCAGGGCGATGTAACGGACACCGCCTCGCTGCCATCACTTGTCCAACAGGCAGAGCAACTCGCCGGGCCGATTTCCATCCTCATCAACAATGCCGGGATCCACCTCAAGAAACTCGCTTTGGACACCAGCCCCGAGGAGTTTCTCCAAGTCCTCAACACCCATGTGATCGGTGCCCACGCACTCACCTGCGCCGTGCTCCCCGGCATGATCGCACGCGGCCATGGCAGCGTGATCTTCATCGCTTCGATGGCATCGCTGTTCGGCATCCCCCGCGTCATCGCTTATTCCGCAGCCAAAAGCGCATTTATCGGCATGGTCCGCACGCTTGCCACCGAAGTCTCCGGCGATGGCGTTCGCGTCAATGCAATCGCTCCCGGTTGGATCGATTCCGACATGATGCGCAAGGCGCTCGACAGCGATCCAGCCCGCCGCGACAAGATTCTCGCCCGCACTCCGATGGGACGCTTCGGCGAAGCCGCAGACATCGGTTACGCCGCGGTCTATCTCAGTTCACCGGCAGCGAAATTTGTCACCGGCACCGTGCTGCCTGTCGATGGCGGCGTAAGCATCGGATTCTAACAAACAAAATCATGAAACTCGGCTTCGGACTCTACCGCCACCAACTCAACGACGATCACTTCCGATTCGCGCGCCAGTGCGGCGCGAGCCACCTGGTCATTCACATGGTCGACTACTTCCGCTCGTCGCGCTCGGACATGTCCGTCGATCAACCGCTCGGTGACGACAGCGGCTGGGGACTCGCCGGCGACCCCGACCAACTCTGGTCCTACGAAGAGTTGTGCGCGATCCGCGATGCGGCGGCAGCGCACGGACTCACCATCCAGGCGGTCGAAAACTTCGATCCCGCCCATTGGCACGATGTGCTTCTCGACGGACCGAAAAAGGCCGAACAACTCGAGAAAATCAAAACCCTTGTCCGCACCGTCGGCAAGGTCGGCATCCCGGTGATGGCTTACAACTTCTCGCTCGCTGGAGTCTCGGGGCGCATCAAGGGACCCCATGGCCGCGGCGGCGCGGAAGTCGTCGGCATGGACGGCCCTTATGACAAACCGATCCCCAACGGGATGATCTGGAACATGGTCTATGATCGCGACGCCGCGCCCGGCGAACTCGCCCCTATCACCACCGAGGAACTCTGGCGCCGCCATGGCGAATTCCTCGACGCGATTGTGCCGGTCGCCGAGGAAGCAGATGTGATACTCGCCGCCCACCCGGACGATCCACCCACACCCACCGTGCGCAACCA
>JBEINR010000089.1:0-3834 GCA_040377995.1 Akkermansiaceae bacterium
CCGTCCATGGAGCGTCTCGCTCCATGTTTTGAACAGCCGAAGAATCCGCTGCTTCCGATCTGGCGTATTCTGTCTTCAGGTCTTCCGTCTTTCCAAATCGAAACGCCGAGGCGCGGAGCGCGCAGAGGGCTTCGCGGAGAAAAGGCCTTCACGAGGCATCCATGCCAACCCACAAAAAACCTCCGCGCTTTCCTCCGCGCGCTCCGCATCTCCGCGTTTCGATGAAACTCACCCCGGGAAATAATGCTTCAGCGCTTCGATGGCGCCGTGGGCTTGGATGCCTTGGGTGATGAGGCCGCCGGATGCGGAGACTTTGGCGTGGATCTCTGGCACGGAGTTGGCGGGGCAGGCGGTCATGCCGGCGTGGGCGGCGTCGAGCATGTTGAGGTCGTTGTGGCTGTCGCCGATGGCAAAGCAGTTGGCTGCGGTGAGTTGATGAAGCCGCGCCACTTCTGAGAGGCTGCTGCCTTTGTGGAAATCGCGGTGACCGAAGCGCAGGTAGATCGAGTTGCGCTGCCATGAGAGATGGGGTTCTTCGCCAGCGAGTGGCGCGATGCGGCTGACGATCCATTCCATTTCCTCGACGGTGCGCGAGATGATGCCGGCCGGTTCGCCTTCCATGTCGATCCACTGCGCGCCGGTATGTTCCTCGATGTCGTGGCGGATCCGCGCGAGCAATTTTTTGGCGCGCTTGAACAATCGGAGGATTTCCTTCTCGCATTGTTTGTTCCATGGCGCGTGGGCGACCCAGCGGCCGAACTTGTTGGGAATGTAAATTTCGCGTTCGCGCGCGACGACCCAATCGGGCAGGAAGGGGAATCGGCTTTCGAGAAATCCTTCGATCATGTGGACCATCGAGCGCCCGGTGTTGATGCCCCAGCTTGCCTGATGCGTTTCGCGGATGCGTTGGATAAGTTCAAAAAACTCCGGCGGGACCGGCGGGGTCGACGCGGGGTCGTGCAGAGTGCCATCGAAATCAAACGACAGAATCGCGGCTGGCTTGGTGAGCGCGGGAAGTGTCCTCATGCGAAGGGCTGGTGGGGGACCAGTCGTGTGGTCTCACCCCGCACGGCGGAATTGGTACACGAGGACGGGATCGAACCGCCGACCGACCGGGTGTAAACCGGTTGCTCTACCGCTGAGCTACTCGTGCGTGGGTGCGGGCAAAAGATGCGAGGCGCGCTGGCAGGGATCAAGCTCCGAATGTGCTCACTATTTGACGAGGGTCGTCTCGAACATGGTTTATTTTGGCTCGCCTCTTATTTCGTGTGGGCGCTGACGTATTCCAAGGCAGCGTGGGCAAGCAGCCCTGAGCGGGTGTCACCTGTTTGCGACGCAAAGGAATCGATCTGTGCGAGAATTCGCTCAGGCAAGGTGATGTTGACGCGCTTGGCCTTCCCCGAAAGTTTGGACAAATCCACATCCACCAGCGCCCAGATGCCTGAGGCAAATTCCCGCTTCGCGCGGTAATGCTCGATTGGCATTCCTTGCGGGATGCTCTCGCCATCGATCAACAGGCCTTCCACATGGCACTCGATGGCTTCGATCGCATTGCCAAGCGCTTCGTCCGCGGTGGCACCCGCAGAAAAGCATCCGGGCAGATCCGGAACGGTGACTCCGTAATCTGAATCGCGATCCTTGTGAATGACGACTGGGTATCTCATGGTTATTGCGGTGGCCAATTCCAACCAGCTTGGCGAAATATGTTCCTCAAAGTCCCCTTCGGGAGATCTTTCTTAGGATGAGGTACAGTGACTCTGCTCCCGCCGGTCGGGCGTTTGTATTGGTGGTGAGAGCCGCGAACATTGACCAACATCCAGCCCTCAAGCTTCAGTCTGTCAATGACATCTCGACTCGTCACTAAGGCATGATACACACGGTGTGGATGGCGTCAAGGAGCGATGTTTTGCACCTAGGTGAAGAAGCAAAATAGCCCGCCGAAAAAGCCGGTGTGCTCCCGCAGGGATCAAGCTCCGAATGTGCTCACTGTTTCACGAGCGCAACGAGCACGGCTTTTTGCGCGTGGAGGCGGTTTTCGGCTTGTTGGAAAATGGTGTCGGCGTGGAGTTCGAGGATCTCCTCGCTGATTTCCTTGCCGCGGTAGGCTGGCAGGCAGTGGAGCACGATGTGGTCCTCGGCGGCGTTGGCGAGCAACTCGGCATTCACTTGGAAGCCGGCAAACTCGAGTTCTTTTTCCTTTTGATCCTCCTGGCCCATCGAGAGCCAGACATCGGTATTGATCACATGAGCGCCGCTGACCGCGACCTGCGGATCATTGCTGACCGAGACATTTGGCGCATCGAGTTGCGCGAGAAATTCCGCCGGTGGTTGGCAGGCTGGCGGTGAGGCCACGGCGAGTTCGAAGCCGAGGTGCTTGGCGGCCCACATCCACGAGCGGGTCATGTTGGAAAAACCATCGCCGATGAATGCGATCTTGCGGTTTTCCCAGGTGCCGAGTTTTTCGCGGATCGTGAGAAGGTCGGCGAGGATCTGACACGGGTGTTCGTCGTCGGTGAGCGCGTTGATCGTTGGGATGCCGGAGTAAGCAGCGAACTGCACGACATCGGATTGCGCGTAGGTGCGGATGACCGCGCCGTGGACCATGCGGCCGAGCACGCGGGCGGTGTCCTTGATGAGTTCGCCGCGGCCGAGCTGGATGTCGTTTTTTGAAAGAAACATTGGGAATCCGCCAAGCTCGCGGATGCCGACTTCGAATGAGACGCGGGTGCGCGTCGATGACTTTGTGAAAATCAGCGCCCATGTTTGGCCGGCAAGCGGTTGGCCGCCGCGTCCGCGTGTGGCTTTGAGGTGTGCGGCGGAATCGATGAGCCAGCCGATCTCGTCGTCGGTGAGTTGTTCGATCGAAAGGAGGTGCTTCATGGCGGTGGTGTTTCAGATGGCGATCAGGCCTTCGCGCAAGATCGCGAGCGCCGCATCGATTTCATCGGCGGTGACATTGAGTGGAGGGAGGAGGCGAATGGTGTTGGGTCCGGCGGGTGGAACCAGCAGGCCGAGTTCCATGAGTTTGCTCACGACCACCAGCGCGGGAGTTTTGCCCTCGGGTGTCGGGATCAATGCCGGATCAAGCGCAACGCCTAGCAGCAGTCCGCTACCGCGGATTTCGGTGATGACCGGAAGTTTCCACGAAAGGATCGTTTTGCGGATGCGGGTCTCCATGCGGATGGCATGGCTTGCGAGATTTTGTTCGCGGATCTCTTTGAGCACCGCGAGCGAGGCCGCGCAGACGAGCGGGTTGCCGCCGTAGGTTGAGCCGTGCGAGCCGGGACCCATCAACGAGGAAAGCGCGGTGCCATCGGCGTCGATCGCACGATCGCTGAGCCAGAATGATCCAATCGGCACACCGCCGCCCATACCTTTGGCCCACGAGATGCCATCGGGTTCGACTTCGGGAGCGATCATGCGCCATGCCATCGCATCGCCGCAGCGGCCGAAGCCGGCCTGCACTTCATCGATGAGCAGAAGCAGATCGTGTTTTTTGCAAAGTGCGGCAACCGCGCGCAGGAATTCCGGCGTGGCGCTGTTGATGCCGCCCTCGCCTTGGATTGGCTCGAGCAAAATCGCCACCGTCTCCGGGCGCACGGCATGTTCGAGCGCCGCGATGTCGTTGTAAGGAAGATAGCGAAAGCCGGGCAGCAGCGGATCGAAGCCTTCCTGAATTTTTGCCTGACCGGTGGCCGACATCGAACCGAGCGTGCGGCCGTGGAATGACTGCAGGAAGGTGAGCACTTCGTAGCGTGGCGAGCCATCCGCTTGCGGGCGTTTGTGACCAAAGCGGCGAGCCGACTTGATGAGCCCATCGTTCGCTTCGGCGCC
>JBEINR010000054.1:0-5500 GCA_040377995.1 Akkermansiaceae bacterium
CTTGTCCATTTGGCCATGGCCCACAAGGATGCGGGCCTCGGGCACCAGCGCGGCGATTCGTTCGCGCATGTTTTCGATCGTCTTGACGCGGTTGTGCAGGAAAAATGTTTGGCCGCCGCGTTTCATTTCGCGGCGGATCGCGTCGCGGATGATGCGTTCGTCGTAGGGGCTGATCGATGTTGCGACCGGCACGCGGTTGGGTGGTGGCGTTTCGATCGTCGACATGTCGCGGGCACCCATCAGCGCCATGTAAAGCGTGCGCGGGATGGGCGTGGCGGAGAGCGTGAGCACATCGACCTGGCGGAAGAGCTGTTTGAATTTTTCCTTGTGAGCGACGCCGAAGCGTTGCTCTTCGTCGACGACCACGAGTCCGAGGTCCTTGAAATGCACATCGCCCGAAACGAGCCGATGGGTGCCGATCACGAGGTCGACCGAGCCATCGGCGATGCCGGCGATCGTGTCGCGGATTTCGGCGGGTGTACGGAAACGGTTGAGCAGGTCGATGCGCACCGGGTAGTCCGACATGCGTTCGCGAAAGGTGCGCCAATGTTGTTCGGCGAGCACGGTGGTTGGCACGAGGATGGCCGCTTGTTTGCCGCTGGTGATGGTTTTGAACGCGGCACGGATCGCAACTTCGGTTTTGCCAAAGCCGACATCGCCGCAGATCAGGCGATCCATCGGGCGGGCAGCTTCCAAGTCGCGTTTGGTTTCGTCGATCGCGCGACGTTGATCGCTTGTTTCGACATGGTGGAACGAACGCTCGAATTCCCACATCCATCGGGTGTCGGGCGGGTGGGCGTATCCCGGTTCGTGGTTGCGCTCGGCTTGGACGCGCAGAAGTTTGGCGGCGTAATCGAGAATGGATTTTTCGGCCGCCTTGCGGGCGGATTTCCACGCGGCGCTGCCAAGTTTGTTGAGCTCTGGCGTGCGGCCGCCGAGGCCGACATATTTGCCGACCAGGTGAGCCTGCTCGAGTGGCACTCCGAGCATCGCGCCATCGCGGTACTCGAGAAGCATTTCCTCGCAGTCGTCGTTTTGAACGATGCCGCGAAATCGGGCGATGCCGTACTCATAGTGCACGACTAGGTCGCCATGGCTCATTTCATCAAGCGATCCGGCTGAGGTGATGTGGCGCGTGCGGTCGAGAATCGAACGCCGTTTTGCGGCGGCGGTGCGATAGCGGCCAAAGAGTTCGGAGGAGGAAAGCACCGCGATGCGGGCGAAGGGCAGGGTGAAGCCGGCCATCAGTTCGCCGCGCAGGGGCATGATCCCAAGGTCGCGATCGAGATCCTTGCCGGAGAGTTCTTCGAAGCGGTCCTGCTCGCCTTGATTGGCAAAGACCATGGCGACCGTCCATTCCTCGCGCCGCCATGTGTTGAGTTGTTGGAAAAACTGCTCGCGGCGGATTTCGTCGAGGATGAAGTCACCCGCTTCAAACACCCCGAGCGGGCTTGGATAGACGGCGAGGCTGAAGTCCTCCTCACCATCACCGCATTGCGCGCCTTCCAAGATGGACACCGCTGGGTTTTCGATCATCGCGTCGAGTGAGATCACCACATCATTGGCTTTTCGATAATCGGCAAGGGTCGCATCGGATGACGGCTCGTTGATCGCAATATCCGTCGCATCGAGCTTGCGGGTGGATGCCTGGCTATCGATGTCGAACTCGCGGATTGATTCGATTTCATCGTCGAAGAACTCGATGCGCAGCGGTGCGACCGCCTGCCATGGGAAGACATCGATGATGCCGCCGCGTACGGCGAATTGGCCGCGTCCCGATACCATGGGCATGCGTTCGTACTGGTGGCTGGCGAGCGAGTTGGCGAATGCCGCCGGATCAAGCGTGCCGCCAACTTTCAACACGATGCGCGCCGATACGAGTGTAGCGGGGGAGGGGCAGGCTTGGGCGAATGCCTCGCTGTCGCAGATCACGATCGAGGGACTGGGCTGTGTGAGCGAGTGAAGAATCGCGAACCACTCGGCGGTCGATTCGGGATCGGGCGCGGTTTCGGATTTTTGATCGATGGTGGCATCGGGCAAGACCAGCGGATCGAGCCCCCAGAGCTCCATTTCGGCCGCAAGCCGTTCGCGTTGCCGCGGGAGGTCGGAGATCAGCCATACGCTTGATTTTCGCCCTTCGTGAATCGCCTTGCAGATCACCGATGAAACAAACGCGTGGGCGGCGTTCGCGCAGTGGTCGAGCATAATGCTGCCTTCGCCGGTGACCATGGGGGCCAGGCGTGAATGGAAATCGGGATGGTGGAGCACCTGCCGAAGCAGCTTTTCCGCGCTTGGGTCCGAGCGGGACACGCGGTGATCGATAGGCGTGGGCGGCGCTTACTGCAAGCGATTGATCCGCAGATGAAATGAATTCATGCAATCGGGTTGATCATCGTGGCTGGACGGAGCGGGTTGTGGCGTTTACATCGTCCGCATGTCCGTTCGTACCCGCTTCGCGCCATCGCCCACCGGATATCTTCATGTGGGTGGCGCCCGCACCGCGCTTTTCAACTGGTTGTTTGCCCGTCATCACGGCGGAGTTTTCGTGCTCCGCGTCGAAGATACCGACGAAGCGAGAAATACCGATGAGGCGAAGGAGGCAATTTTTGGCGGGATGAAATGGCTCGGGCTTGATTGGGACGAAGGCCCGCAGGTTGGTGGTGGGTTTGGTCCGTATTTCCAAAGCGAGCGCCGTGAGACTTACGATCGTTGGTTTACAAAACTCGTCGATGCCGGCCGCGTCTATGAGGATGGCGGTGCGTGGAGATTCCGTTTCGATCGCCGCCCAGTGACGATGCACGACCTCGTTTGCGGCGAGGTGACGATTGATTACCGCGATGAATCCAACACGCCCGACATGGTCGTGAAGCGTTCGGATGGGAGTTATGTCTTTCACTTTGTGAATGTCGTTGATGACCTCGAAATGCGGATCAGCCATGTGATTCGCGGCGAAGATCATTTGATGAACACACCCAAGCATCTGCAGTTGATTGAGGCCTTTGGCATGGAAGCGCCGAAGTACGCGCACATTCCGCTGATATTGAATCCTGACGGCAGCAAGATGTCCAAGCGCGACGAAGGGGCGGCAGTCGGGGATTATCCGCGTCAGGGTTTTCTTCCATCGGCGGTGGTGAACTTCATCGCGATGCTCGGGTGGTCACCAAAAAATGATGAGGAAATTTTCAGTCTCGATGAGTTGGTGAGCCGCTTTTCGCTGGAGCAGGTCAACCGCGCTCCGGCGCGCTTCGATCTCGAGAAATGCCAGTGGGTGAACCAGCAGCATCTGATGCGGCTCGATGCGGCAAGTTTCGCGCGTGAGGCTAGGCCATTTGTTGAGCAAGCAGGGCTGCCGATCGGGGATTCATATGAGCCGGTGATGGCCGCAGTAAAGGACAAGGTGCGGCTGTTGACCGAAGTTCCCAAGGCGGTGGAGTTTTTGCTGCGGGATGATTTTTCTTACGATGGCGAGGCCATGGCAAAAGCCGAATCAAACCCTGCGGTGCGTGATGTTTTTGGCAAGCTCGCGGGGCTCTTCGAGCGGATCGATGAGTGGTCCGCCGATGCCGCCAAGGCTGCGCTTTCCGAAGCTGCGGCGAGTGCCGGCGCGAAGATCGGCCAGATGATGTTCCCGCTGCGCGTCGCTCTCACGGGGCGGGGTCAGGGCCCTGACATGGCGGATGTGCTGAATATTCTCGGTAAGGATCGCTGTATTTCACGTGTTGGTCTTTTTAACAAAAAACTGTCATGAAAGAAGTTTACACCATCGATGACCTTGCGAGCCGTGACATTCTCGATGCCGGATGTGAAAAGCCCGCGCGCTTGGCGGTGATCGGATGGCCCATCGCGCATTCGGCATCACCGCGGATGCATCAGGCTGCGCTGGATGCTTATGGCATCGACTGCCGATACATCCGCTTGGAGGTGCCTGCGGGTCAGGTGGCGGAGGTCTTTACGAGGATGCGTGCCCTTGATTTTATCGGCTCGAATGTGACCGTGCCGCACAAGTTTGATGCGATGGCGGCGTGTGATGTGATTGACCCACTGGCAGCGTCGCTGGGAGCGGTCAATACTGTGCGGTTCGATGCAAGCGGGCTGACCGGCTACAACACCGATGGTCCGGGATTTGTGGCAGCGGTGGAGCATGATTTTTCGGTGCGCTTGGCGGATTTAAAAGTACTCATCGTCGGTGCCGGCGGCGGGGCGGGTCAGGCGATCGCCACTCAATGCGTTTTGAGCGGCGTGCGGCAAGTAGTACTGGTCAACCGCAGTGTCGAAAAAATCGTCGCACTACAAACCAAGCTCCAAGCGATCAATGACGATGTGAAGATCGAGATTGCTGGCCTTGATGATCCGCGACTTGTTGGGCTTTCGCATCAATGCGATCTCATCGTGAACACCTCGTCGGTGGGTCTCAACCCTGCGGACCCATGTGTTTTGCCGACATCATGCCTGATGAAACACCATCTGGTTTACGACACCATTTACAAGCCCGCGGTAACGCCGCTGACCGCGCTGGCAAAAAGCATTGGATGCCGGACATCGAATGGATTCTCGATGTTGTTGAGGCAGGGTGGGTTGTCGTTTCAGCACTGGTTTACCGGGACCGAGCCGCTGTTGATGATGGAAGTGGCGCTGTCGCGTCAGTCTTAATTTTTGACTTCACCTTCATTGTCGACATCAAAGCCGGGAAGGTCACTGGAGTACCAATGACAGGCTTTCAGTTCGACGATATCGAATGCCCGTGTATCCATTTCGCCGCTGCGACGGATTTTCACGCGCACGCGGATCATACCTTCGGGGTCGACGTTGAGGGTCTTGGCATTGAAGGGGCGCTTTTTGTTTTTTAATGCGGCAAATGCCGCTTCCAGCAATTTGCCTGTGGGTGAATTTCTTTGAACGAGGAATTCAGGAGATGGGGCCCCGGTTTCCGTTGGGCGCCCAAAAACAGGCGCGTAGAACATTATGCTGATCGTTGGCTGGTTCTTGCGATCTTCGGCAAGGCGCTCACGTGCAAGAAGGCGAAATTCGCCCTCCGCATCACCATTTCCGCTGAGGAACACTGTCAATGGCATATCACTGTATCTCACAAAGTATTCCCAATCAATCAGCCACTCTTCCTGCTCTTTTCTAAAAAGAGCGTCGAAGCATCTTCCATCCTCGTTCATCCAAAATCCCTCAATCGATTTTTCAGCACCGATGCTGACAACACTCCATTGTGAGGAATTTAAGGTAGGAAGTGATATATTGCCCATCGCTTCGAAATCCTGATATCGCGTCATGCGCGTCACCGCCGTGATTGGTTGGCTGACATACTGGCTGCGTTGTTCAGGCAGGTCCGCTTGAAGAAATTTTTTCAGCGTGTCCCAGCATTTACTTGTGTACTTGTTGAGAAGTGCGAGATTTTCGCTCTCTGCCGCTGTTTCGATAACGGTGGCATTAGATACCGGATTGGGGATTTCCTTCACACTCCAGATGGTTTTTATCGCTAAGACAATCAGAC
>JBEINR010000135.1:0-2778 GCA_040377995.1 Akkermansiaceae bacterium
CCGCGAACTCGACGACAAGGAAGCGGACTTCGTCACCAAAATCGAAAAGCGCTACCGCCGCTATGTGATCGAGGGCGAGCTCCACGACCACGACATGGTCCGCATCAGCCCGCGTTGGGAAATCACCTCCTACGAGCCGCTCGAACTTTGGCCGATGCCGCCAGGAGACATCCTCGAGTTCTGGAACTACATCGCCTACGCATTCTACAAACGCAAACTCCCCTACCCGGAGTTCATGAGCGTCATCACCGACCTCGGCCACGTGCAGCGCAAAATGGCCGACTGGGAACAGGAACGCGAAGTCGCCGCATGGTACGAGCGCATCGAGCAAGTCAACGAACGCCCGCCACAAGAAGAGCCAATCACCGTCAGCTTCCGCCTCGTCGCCACCATCAACGAGGCACGCATGGAAGTGAAGGAATCGAAATCATCCGTGTGGATCCAGCTGCGCGAGAAAAATGAAATCGAGCACTATGTGAACCTCCACCACGAAGGCGCACTCCTGATGGACGCGTCGAGCCAAACGCTCTGGGAACACTACCTCGCATTCTACCGCAAACACGGCGACACGACCCTCGATTTCGACCAGGAGGAATCATGCCGCTTCATGAATCGGGTCTTCCGCCAGCCCGCACTCAAAGGCTACATCGTCAACCTCGACGACAAGGACTTCAAAGTCGTTACCGACGCGCTCCGCTGGGTCTGCGAAGATGATCCATACGATCCGAAAAGTTTCGCGCTCCAACTCGTCACCGCCTCCGGCGAAAATGTTTCGCACTCGGTGCGCCTGCTGCCCGGACGCAAGGAGTTCTACCAATCGGATGAAACAGTGTTCCCAGGCCCGCCACGCTGGCTCGAAGAAACCGATGTGATGCCGCGCTACCTGATCCCGCGCCGCGTGATCGATTCACTCGAAGGCGTGGAGTTCCTCCGCAAGATCGGCGCCTCACTTCCAGAGTCGCTCAAAAAACGCGTCGTCGACCTCGAACTCAAACCAAAGTTCGAAATGAAACTCATCGCCGGCCTCACCGCCGCGGAAACCGAACACCTGGTCATCGATGTCACCGCGATCGAAACCAAAGGCCGCCGCACCGAACGCCTCACCAAGGACGGCTGGGAACTCGCCGAACAACAACCCGTCAAAGGCAAACAACTGCTCCGCTTCGCCCGCGAGGCGCTCCACCCAGTCCCGCCGATCCTCGACGACATGGGCCTGTCTTATGACGAAAAACTCCTTTCGTTCAAATCCCGCATCACCAAGCAGTTCCCCGAAAAATTTGCGGAATGGATCAAGGCGATGCCCGAGGACATTGAACTCGACATCGACCTGCGCCTGAAGTCGATCCTCGCCGATCCGGTCACGGCCGCTGTCCGCTTCGAAGTCGTCGGCCAAGACATCGACTGGTTCGACCTGCGCATCGTCATCGATGTCCAAGGCGTCAATCTTTCGAAAACGCAAATCCGCCAGCTGGTCGCCGCACGCGGTGGCTATGTCCGTATGGAAGACGGCTCATGGATGCGCCTCGAAATCAAACTCGATGCCGACCAACGCGAGGCGGTCACGCGCCTCGGCCTCGACCCCTTCGACCTTTCCGGCGAGACCCACCGCATGCACGCACTCCAGCTCGCCGATCCGAAGGCGGCCGAAGTTTTCGACCCGAAGGCATGGGAACGCATCAAGAACCGCGCAGGCGACATCCAGATCGAGGTGAACCCCGAAGTGCCCAGCACGCTCAACGCGACACTGCGCCCGTATCAGGTCGATGGCTTCAAGTTCCTCGCCTACCTCGCGGTCAACAATTTCGGCGGCATCCTCGCCGACGACATGGGTCTCGGCAAAACCATCCAGTCGCTCACCTACTTGCTCTGGCTCTTCGAAGAACACAAGAAGACCAATGGCCCGAAAAAACCGGCACTCGTGGTCTGCCCGAAGTCGGTGCTCGATGTCTGGGCCAGCGAAGCCGAAAAGTTCGCCCCCAATCTGGTCGTCAAGATCCTCAAGAACCGCGACGACATCAATGTCGACCACATTCAGAACAACATCGACATGCTCGTTCTGAACTACGCGCAACTCCGCGTCTGCGGCGAGGAACTCAATGGCGTGAAGTGGCTCACGATCATCCTCGACGAAGGACAACAAATCAAAAATCCGGACTCAAAAGCCGCGAAGTGCGCCCGCGAACTCGATTCGCAAAACCGCCTCGTGCTCACCGGTACCCCCATCGAAAACCGCCTGCTCGACATGTGGTCGCTCATGGCCTTCGCGATGCCCGGCGTGCTCGGCTCGCGCGCCTATTTCAAAAAGCGCTTCGACAAACGCAAGGACCCCCTCAGCCAAACCCGTTTGGCCTCGCGCCTTCGCCCCTTCCTCATTCGCCGCACTAAACTGCAAGTCGCCCAAGACCTGCCACCACGTACCGAAGAGGAAGTCTACTCGAAGATGGAAGGCGTCCAGCTGGAACTCTACAAGGCCGAGTTGAAGCGCATCCAAAAGGCCCTGCTCGGACTCGATTCGGACGAGGCGGTGAAGAAAAATTCCTTCGCCATCCTCCAAGGCCTCATGCGCCTGCGCCAAATCTGCTGCCACCCGGGCCTCATCGATCCGAAATACCTCAAGGAGGAATCGGCGAAAATGGAGTCGCTTTTCTACCTACTCGACCAACTCCACGAAGAAGGCCACAAGGTGCTCGTCTTCTCTCAGTTTGTTTCGATGCTCGACCTCATCAAGGCCCGCCTCGAACTTGAGAACCGCCCCTACAACTACCTCACCGGCCAAAC
>JBEINR010000149.1:0-2568 GCA_040377995.1 Akkermansiaceae bacterium
ATGCCGCAACGCGCCAGTACGCCAAGCGTCAGGAAACATGGTTCCGCCGCGAGACATGGCTCACGCCGGTCGAGGCGTGAGCTTGGTCCGCGAAACTTGGTGCTTGCGGCAATCATCATGCAGGCGAAATTCACCGCGTGATCATTGAGGCCGATGCCGCCGCCGAACGACTCGACGCATTTCTTGCCAGCCGTTTGCCGGACCTCTCGCGCTCGCGCATCCAGGCGCTCATTCGCGAGCAGTACATCATCGTCAATGACGAGCCCGCGAAGCCGCGCGATGCGGTGAAGCCCGGCGATCGCATTGCCATCGCGCTGCCCGAAGCGGTGCCGCTCGATGCCGCGCCGCAGGACATCCCGCTCGACATTCTTTTCGAAGACGACGACCTGCTCGTGCTCAACAAGGAACCGGGCATGGTCGTGCATCCTGCGCCGGGCAACCCCGACGGCACTTTGGTCAACGCCCTGCTCCACCAATGCCGCGGCAAACTTTCCGGCATCGGAGGTGTCGAGCGACCGGGCATTGTCCATCGCCTCGACAAGGACACCTCCGGTTGTCTGGTCGTCGCAAAATCCGATCCCGCGCACCAATCGCTGGTCACGCAATTTTCCGAGCGCAGCACGATGGAAAAAATCTATCTCGCCGTCACCCAAGGCGTGCCCGCGCCCGCCAAGGACACGATCTTCACCCACATCGGCCGTCACCCGGTGAACCGCCAAAAAATGGCAGTCGTCAATCCACCCGGCGGCAAGGCGGCGATCACCGATTACGAAATCCTCGGCACCGATGCTGCCTCCCGCACATCACTCGTGCTCTGCCACCTGCACACCGGTCGCACCCACCAGATCCGCGTGCACCTCCACCACAAGGGCACCCCGCTGATCGGCGATCCGATCTACGGCAAATCTAGTAGAAACTCCACGCTACCCGATCGCCTGATGCTTCACGCATGGAAACTCTCCTTCGAACATCCGCTCACCCGCAAGCGGCTTTCTTTCGAGGCGCCGATCCCGCAAGAGTTCGAAGCGTGGACCAAGACGGCCGGGATTTGACTCACCGTTGTCCGCTTTCGTGGATTTCGCCGTCGGCTGGGCAGTTTTTCGAGTTAAAAAATTTATTTCGGAAAGCCGGATCATTCAGGATCAACTACTAAATATGCCGTAGTTTTTGGATTGACCCTACCATATGCGCGACCATCATCGCGGCTGCATGCGTTGCGTCCAATGTGCGTCCCAAAAAGACAAGGTGCTCGATTCCCGATCATCGAAGGACGGCACCACGATCCGCCGCCGCCGCGAATGCCTGCAATGCGGCTATCGCTACACGACCTACGAGCAGATCGAACGCACCGAGCTGCGGGTCGTGAAAAAGGACGGCACGCGCGAGGCACTCAACCGCGAGAAGCTCATGAGCGGCCTGATCAAGGCCTGCGAAAAGCGCCCGGTGCCGATGGACCGCCTCGACCGCGCGGTGGAGGAAATCCTCACCGACCTCCACAAGGATCACACCAGTGAAGTGCCCTCCGCCAACATTGGCGCGAAGGTCATGGACAAGCTCCACCAGATCGATCCGGTCGCTTATGTCCGCTATGTTTCAGTGTACCGCCAGTTCAACGATGTGAACGAGTTCATCCAAGAAATCCAGTCCCTCTCGCGCCGCGCCGCTCGCGACCCCTTCCAACGCCGACTTTTCAAAGACTGAACCCAAACCCTCAGCCTACGCCGTGATCGCTTTCATCGCCAACCGCCCCGCCTTGCAAATTGGCCGCCATCAGGTTTTCGACTACGACACCTCCTGCCTCAAAGAAGCTTTGCGACGCGCCGCCCGTGCTGCAGATCAGGAGGACTTCCCCTTCGTCAATGACATCCACAGCGGCATCGTGAAATACCTCGAAACGAAATGCCCGCTGCGCCTGCTCACGCTCAGCGAGCTCTACGAACGCATGCGCAAGATGCTGATGAAGATCGGCTGCGTGAAAATTGCCGACGAGCTCAAGCCGCTCGCACCTCCCCTCACGCTATCGCTCGTCGAATCCGCCAACGAGGCAGGCAACGGATTCGAGCTCGCGTTTTTCGAGATGCTCCGCGCGGAGATCAGCGAACTGCGCGAGGCCGGTGCGGAAAAAATTCACTTCACCGGGCTGCGCGAAAGCTCGCTGATCCTTCAAGGTTCCACCAAGTGGAATAAGCACTGCGAGCGAATGCTCGGCGAAATGGATGCCTTCCTACGCAAGTGCGGATGCGACCCGCTCGAGGATGGCGAGCAAACCGCACGCGGCCCGCAGGCTCAGAGCGTCTTGCCGTAGACCTCGACCTCGATGTAGTGGTTCATCTCGTCGGAGGTATTGCCTTGGCTATGGAGGCGCACATAGCGGCCCTTCGCGCCCTTGGCATCGACGAGCATGCCGAAGCGTGATTCGACATAAGGACTGTCCGAACCTTTGCCGAGCTTCGACGAGTCGTCGTAATGTTATTGTTATTGTTGTTATGAGTGAGAGTGAAGGGACAGAGGGAGATTATTAGGGAAGAATATAGAGAGGGACAAGGGTCCAAGGACGAGAGAGGAGAG
>JBEINR010000143.1:0-2612 GCA_040377995.1 Akkermansiaceae bacterium
AATAAGGCCGACTCTGGCGACATTGCGTTGCGCCGTGCACTGCGTGTCGGATACCTGCCGCAGGAGTTCGAGCTCGATCCGGAATTGAGCGTGCATGAAAACATCGCCGCCGGCGCCGCCGACATCGTCGATGCCGTGCGCCGATATGAAAATGGCGAAGGCACGGAAGCCGAGCTTGCCGAGCTACTGCACCTGATCGATCACGCCGATGGTTGGAACCTCGACGCGCGCATCAAAGCGACGACCACCGCGCTTGGCGCGCCACCGCTCGAGGTCGCGGTCGGCCCGCTTTCGGGTGGTGAAAAACGACGCGTTGCCTTGTGCCGCGCTCTGGCGTGCCAGCCGGATCTGCTTTTGCTCGACGAGCCGACGAACCACCTCGATGCCGAATCAATCCGCTGGCTCGAGGACTATCTGAAAAGTTTCCCCGGCGCAGTCATCTTCGTGACGCACGACCGCTACTTTCTCGATGTGATCGCCACACGCATCATCGAGATCGACCAAGGCCGCGCATTTTCGCATCCGGGAAATTACACCGCGTTTCTCGAATCAAAGGCCGTGCGCCGGCAAATAGCCGAGCAAACCGAAAGGCGCCGCCAACGCTTCCTACGCGAAGAACTCGAGTGGGTGCGCTCGGGGGTGAAGGCCCGCGGCACGAAGTCGCGCCACCGGATGGATAAATTTTACGAGATCGAAGGGATGGAAGCGCCGCCCGAAGAGCGCGAAATGGATCTGCTCATTCCACCGCCGCCCGACCTCGGCAACATCGTTGTCGAGGTGGAAGACGCGGGCGTGAATGTCGGCAGCACCACTTCACCACGTTGGCTGTTTCGCCATCTTTCGCTTTCACTCAAGCCCGGCCAGTGCACCGGCATCGTCGGCCGCAATGGCGTGGGCAAAACTACTTTGTTGAAACTTTGCCTCGGCCAAATCGCGCCCAGCGAAGGCAGCGCCGTCACCGGCAAACGCGTGAAGGTGAATTACATCGATCAAACGCGCATGCAACTCGATGGCACCGGTTCGCTGCTCGACGAAATTTCCGATGGCAACGAAAAGCTGATGTTCGGCAATCAGCCGCTCGGAGCGCGCAATTATTTGCGGCGATTCCTCTTCAACGACCAACGCATCAACGAACGCGTCGACCTCCTTTCCGGCGGTGAACGCGCAAGGCTCATGCTTGCCAAGGTGCTCAAAAACGGCGGCAACCTCATCGTGCTCGACGAGCCCACCAACGACCTCGATCTGCCCTCGCTCCGCATGCTCGAAGAAGCACTCGCCGACTTCGACGGCTCGGTCATCTGCGTTTCGCACGACCGCTATTTCCTCGATCGGATCTGCGACCAGATCATCGCCTTCGAGGACGACGGCGTCTTCGTGCAACCCGGCAACTACTCGTACTACCTCGAGAAACGCCAAGCCCGCGAAAATGCCATGCGCATCCAATCGCAGGTCGCCGCGCGCGACGCCGCCGCACGGCAAAAAACGGCCAACACCAAACCGCGCAAGCTGAGCCTCAAGGAACGCACCGAACTCGATGGCATCGAAGCCACCATCCTCGCCGCAGAACAGGACGCCGAAAAAATCGAATGCCAACTCAACGACCCGGAATTCCAAGCCCAGAACTACGAGGAGATTCCCGAGCTCGTCGCAAAACTCGATGCCGCCAAGGCCGAAGTCACGCGCCTCTACCAACGCTGGGAAGAACTCGAGGCCCTGCGCGAAGCGCTTGAAAAATAGCACCTGTCGCAACACCAAGCCAAGTGCCCCCGCCGGGAATCGAACCCAGATTTAGAGTTTAGGAAACCCTCGTTCTATCCATTGAACTACGGGGGCTTATGGTTGCGAGCCCACCCATAACGCCCCCCAGCCACCGCCGCAAGCCGCATGTGGCCAAAGCTTAGGAGGCGCGACACTCTTGTCGTGCTCTTTCACCACGCAGATTGCACGACAGGAGTGTCGTGCCTCCCTAGGGCAAGATGCATTCGATTTTCGAGGCAAACCGACCACTCACCAATCGATCCTTGTAAGCCCGACAACTTTATCGAAATGGGCATCACGGCTTATGACAGGCAGCTTGTGTTGGCGGGCGATGGCGGCGATCCAAAGATCATTCATCGGGATAGGCGTGCCTGCCGATGCTAGTTGAAGACGGATTTCAGCATAATGGCTCGTTGTGGTCTCGTCAGCCACCAGCACCGAAGTGCTGGCAAGCGCATCATCAAGCCATGTGGTCATCCTTTCCCGAAAACGGGATTTCAAAATGCCAAATCGAAATTCCGCCAAAGCCGGAACAGGAACGCAAAGACAGTCCGCGCGCTCAAGGTGGCGGATGAGGGACGGTTCATTCAGCCACCAGCCGGAAAGGCCGTTGGTATCAAGAATCATTTCCAGTCCTCCTCTTCGATTTGCTCGAAGTTCTCTTCCACGATCTGTTCGATGCGCTTGAGTTCAGCCACCATTTCCGGGTCATTGGCGGCGATTCCCGCAAACGCCATCCACGGCCTCTTCGCCTGTACCGGTCGATTGGCCAGTTTGTCCCGCAGCGCCTCGGTGACATAATCCTTGAGACGCATGCCTTGTCGCGCGGCGGTGGCCTTCACCTCGCGAAACAA
>JBEINR010000035.1:0-7114 GCA_040377995.1 Akkermansiaceae bacterium
CCGGTGGAGGTCATGAGCATGAGTTCGTCTTCTTCGGTGACCGTGACGGCACCGACGACCGGGCCGGTCTTGTCGGTGACCTTCATCGTGATGATGCCTTTGCCGCCGCGGGATTGCTTGCGGTAATCGTCGAAGGGGGTGCGTTTGCCGAGGCCGTTTTCGGAGGCAACGAGCAGGGTTGAATCGGCGGTGGCGAGGGCGAGGCCGACGACGAAATCCTCATCGCGCGGGCGGATGCCCATGACGCCCATTGAGGCGCGGCCTTGCGAGCGGGTGTCTTCTTCGTGGAAGCGCAGGCTGAGGCCTTCGTGGGTGACGAGGATGATTTCGTCCGATCCGGAGGTGAGGCGCACGCCGATGAGTTCGTTGTTTTCCTCGAGGATGATGGCGATGATGCCGTCCTTGCGGTAGTTGCGGAAGTCGTTGAGGGCGGTTTTTTTCACCTTGCCCGAGCGGGTGGCGAAGAAAACGAAGCCCGCATCTTCGCGGAAGGTGATGTCGTTGTTGGCATCGTCGGTGGTGCGCTCGAGGCGGAGCATCGCGGCAATTTTTTCCTCGGGCTTGAGGTTGAGCACATTGCGGATGCTGCGTCCGGTCGAGGTGCGTGACCCTTCGGGGAGTTCATAGACGCGCTCGACATAGACGCGGCCGGTGTTGGTGAAGAACATCAGGTAGTCGTGCGCTTGGACCGAGAACAGATGCTCGACGAAATCGTCCGGTTCGCCCTTGGCGGTGGACTTTGTTTCCATGCCTTTGAGACCTTTGCCGCCGCGGCCTTGCAGGCGGTATTCGCTGGCGGGAGTGCGTTTCACATATCCGCGGTGGGAAAGTGTGACGATCATCGCGTCGTTGGCGATCAGGTCCTCGATGGCGACTTCGCCTGCCTCGGCAAGGATCGGGCATTTGCGCGGGGTGGCATGTTTGTCGCGGATCGCGCGAAGCTCGTCCTTGATGATCGTGAGCACGCGGACCTCGCGGGCGAGGATGTCGAGCAGGTCCTTGATGTCGACGAGCACGCCATCGTACTCCGCCTTCACCTTGTCGCGCTCCATGCCGGTGAGTTGGTAGAGGCGCAGTTCGAGGATCGCGTTGACCTGGCGTTCGGAGAATACATAGCGGTCGCCTTGGATGGCAGCTTGCGAGCGGATGAGGATGCCGAGTGATTCCGCGGTGGCGGTGGAAAACTGATAGGCGGCGAGGCGTTCGCGGGCTTCGTCGCGGTTTTTCGAATCGCGGATGATCTTGATGAAATCGTCGAGGTGGCCGAGCGCGAGGAGGAAGGCTTCGAGCAGTTCCGCGCGTTCTTCGGCCTTGCCGAGAAGGTAGCGCGTGCGGCGAATGACGACCTCGCGGCGGTGCTCGATGTACGCGTCGATTGCCTCCTTGAGTGAGAGTTGCTTCGGGCGATTTTCGTGGATCGCCAGCATGTTGACGCTGAACGAGGTTTCCAGAGCCGTGAGTTTGAAGAGTTGGTTGACGATCACCTGCGGGCGGGCGTCGCGTTTCAACTCGATTTCGATGCGGGTTTCCTCGTCGGAAAGGTCGCGCATGCCGGAGATGCCGGTGAGGGATTTTTCGTTCACCAGTTCGGCGATGCGTTCTTGGAGGGTCGCGCGGTTGACGCCGTAGGGGACCTCGCGGATGACGATGAGAGATTTGCCGTTTTCGTTTTCTTCGATCTCGACCTTGCCGCGGAGGCGCATCGAGCCGCGACCGGTGGCAAAGTAGCTTTCGATGCCACGGATGCCGCGGATTTCGGTGGGGACCGGAAAGTCCGGGCCCTTGATGTATTGCATCAACTCGGGCAGCGTGATGTCGGGCTTGTCGATTTGCGCGCAGATGCCATCGATCACTTCGCCGAGGTTGTGCGGCGCGAGGTTGGTGGCCATGCCGACGGCGATGCCGGTGCCGCCGTTGACGAGGAAGTTGGGAAATGCCGAAGGCAGCACCGAGGGCTCCTCCTGCGAGCCGTCGTAGTTTGGTTGGAAGTCGACCGTGTTTTTATCGAGGTCGTCCATCATCGCCATGCCGAGATGGTGGAGGCGGGCCTCGGTGTATCGCATCGATGCGGCGGCATCACCTTCCACCGATCCAAAGTTGCCCTGGCCATCGACGAGCATTTCGCGCATCGACCATGGCTGACCCATATTGACGAGCGTCGTGTAAATGGATTGGTCGCCGTGAGGGTGGAAGTTACCCATGGTTTCGCCAACGATTTTGGCGCATTTGACGTGGGACTTGCCGGGGGTGACGCCGAGTTGGCGCATGGCGTAAAGCACGCGGCGCTGAGAGGGCTTTAGGCCGTCACGCACATCCGGCAGCGCGCGCGAAATGATGACCGACATCGAGTATTCCAGGAACGATTGGGAAAGTTCCTCGGCGACATTGATGGGCTTGATGGAGTCGTTGGACATGGCTTAAAAAAGAAGAATCACGCTTCCAGTGGATTCCAGACTTCGGCGAATCCGAAGGGCTTGAAGTGCTTGATGTTGGCGGTGGCGAATCGGGTGATCCCGTGGTGCAGCAAGGTGAATGCGATGCGGGCGTCGATCATTTGGCGAAAGCCCGCTTTGGTATGGGCGGCCCACTTCCAAAGATTTGGCGAGACCAGGGGGTCGTAATCGATGCAGCGCCAATTCGGATTTTGTTTGAGGGCATCGCAATAGGATGCGGACTCCTTCGCGCTGTAGGGTTTGCGAAAGATTGCCGGATTGCGAAGCTGCATGTAGAGCTCGATGAGGATGAGTTCACAGAGAACGAACTCGTCGTCAAAGGTATCAAGTTGCGCAAAAAATCCGCACGCCTCCCGGTGCCGCGGCGAATCCGGATCCGCGGCATGGATGAAGAGGTTGGTGTCGGCGGTGAGCATGGTGGTCAACGAATGCGGGAGCGTTGCTCGATGGCGTCGGCTTCCGCGCGCGTGCTGGCGGGATCGATCAAATGCCCGCCGCTGCCGCGAAGAACAGGCATGGTCCACTCCGTATTGGTGTGAGCCGTTTCAGGGCAGGTCTGCACATAGGATTCCATGCCTCTGCGGATCAACTCGGCCACCGACCAGTCGCGCGCCTTGGCGATGCTGCGAAGGCGCTGGAAAAGGGGTTCGGGGAGTTGGATTTGAGTCCGAGTCATGATGTCAATGTAATGTAGGAGTCAAAGTGATGTCAAGTTTTGCAAATGACCATTGACCGATGCCTCACACATCCAAGTTTCTGACATTGAGTGCGTTGTCTTCGATGAAGCGTTTGCGGGGTTCGACGATGTCGCCCATGAGGACATCGAACATGCGGTCGGCCTCGACCATGTTGTCCTCGTCGAGGCGGACGCGGAGGAACTGGCGGGTGGTGGGGTCCATGGTGGTTTCGAAGAGCTGTTTGGCGTTCATTTCGCCGAGGCCCTTGAAGCGTTTGATTTGGACGCCTTTGCTGGAGATTTCGAGGACGCGTGTGAGGATTTCGGGGATCGAGAAAAGCGGGGTGGCTTGCTGCTTTTCACCTTCGCCTTCGAGGAGTTCGAAGAGCGGTGTGTCGTCGGAGTGAAAGTTGCGGATATCGATGCCGGCTTCGGTGAGGCGGGCGAAGAGTTTGGCGATCGCGTGGGACTCGTGAAGTTCGTGGAGCACGGCGCGGCGCGAAACTCCGGGGCCGGCGGCTAGTTCTTCGTCGGTGGGTATTTCATCGAAAAGTCGCAGGTCGCGGTTGGCGTTTGCGTAATCTCGCAGCGCGTTTTCGTCGGCGAAATAGAGAACATTTTCGTCGTTCCCTTCGCGAATGCGGACCATGAATTCCACCAGGTGGCCATCGGCTCGGCGAGCCGCAAGGTAGTTGCGGAAGTCGCCGCCGTTGCCCTCGATCGAGCGGGTGTAGCGAGAGAGTGAGGAGAGGGTTTCGAGAATGCCTTTGAGTTCCTCGGCGGAGAACACGCGAGACCGATCATGGGTGCGGAGGATGACCTCGCTGGCGCCCAGCTCGATGAGGATCTTGTTGAGTTGGTCGTTGTCCTGGACGTATTCCGAGCGTTTTTTGCGGGTGACCAAATACAAAGGCGGTTGGGCAATGTAGAGGAAGCCGCGCTTCACGAGCTCCGGCATATGGCGGCAGAAGAAGGTGAGCAGCAAGGTGCGGATGTGCGAGCCGTCGACATCGGCGTCGGTCATGATGACGACTTTATGGTAGCGGACCTTTGCGATGTTGAATGAACCATCTTGGTCACCGTCGCCGATGCCGGCGCCGATGGCGGTAATGAGGTTTTGGATTTCCTTGTTTTGCAGCGCGCGGTGGAGGCGTGCTTTCTCGACATTGAGGAGTTTGCCGCGCAGCGGAAGGATCGCTTGCGTGCGGCGGTCGCGGCCTTGTTTGGCCGAGCCACCTGCGGAGTCACCCTCGACAATGTAGAGTTCGGATTTTGCCGGATCGCGCTCCGAGCAATCGGCGAGTTTGCCGGGAAGGCCGCCGCCGGAGAGAGCGGATTTGCGGACTGTTTCGCGGGCCTTGCGTGCGGCTTCGCGGGCGCGTGCGGCATTGACGGATTTTTCGATGACCTTGCGGGCAAGGGTCGGGTTCTCGTCGAAATACTGCATCAGGCCCTCATAGACGATCGATGAGACCACGCCTTCGATCTCGGTGTTGACGAGTTTGTCCTTCGTCTGCGAGCTGAAGCGCGGGTTTGGCATCTTTACCGAGATCACGCAGACGAGGCCTTCGCGGACATCGTCGCCGGAGAGCGCGGGGTCCTTGTCCTTGAGGATTTTGTTGGCCTTGGCGTATTGGTTGATCGCGCGGGTGAGCGCGGTGCGGAAGCCCGTGAGGTGCGTGCCGCCGTCGCCGTTGGGGATCGAGTTCGCGAAGCAGAGGATCTGGTCGTTGTACGAATCGTTGTACTGGAAGACCACATCGGCGAAGACATCGTCGGTCGATTGCTTGCCGTCGTAGTCGAGTTCGATTTGGCGTTTGCCGGAAAGGATGACTGGATCGTCGTGGATGACGGTTTTGTTTTCGCCGAGCTGGACGACGAATTCCTCGATGCCTTTGGCATAGAAAAACGTGGTCTTTTTAGCCGACTCCGGGCGTTCGTCCTCGAGGTCGATCGTGAGGCCGGGGTTGAGGAAGGCGAGTTCGCGCAGGCGCGTGGCGAGGCGATCGAATTTGAATTCGATCGTATCGACGAAGATCGTCGCGTCGGGGAAGAAGGTGATGGTTGTGCCGGTTTTTTTCGGGTCGACCTCGCCGACGACATGGAGTTGCTCGGTGGTTTTGCCGCGCTCGAACGAGATGCGGTGGACCTTGCCGTTGCGCATGATGTCGGCGCGGAACCAATCGGAGAGTGCGTTGACGCATTTGGCGCCGACGCCGTGGAGGCCGCCGGAGTACTTGTAGGCGCCTTGGCCGAACTTGCCGCCGGCGTGGAGGTTGGTGAGCACGAGCTCGACGGCGGGGATGCCGAACTTCGGATGCATGTCGACCGGAATGCCGCGGCCGTTGTCGGCGATCGAGACCGAGCCATCGACATGGATCGCGACCTTGATGCGCGAGCAATATCCGGCGAGGTGTTCGTCAATCGAGTTGTCGAGCACTTCGAAAACACAGTGGTGCAGACCGCGTTCATCGGGGTCGCCGATGTACATGCCGGGGCGTTTGCGAACCGCCTCCAGGCCCTCGAGTTTGTCGATTTGCGCGGCGTCGTATTGCTGCTCGGAGGCGACCTTGGTTTCGGCTACTGGCGGCTCGTTCGAAGGGTCGGTCATAGGCTTGGGAGAGGGTCTGAAAAACCCCGCAAAGTGACAAGGAACTTCTTTGCGAAAATGTTCGCAAAAGGGCTGAAAAATCAGCCTTTCATTCCCAGGCATCCAAGCTGCCATCCGAGCAGGAGCGCGGGGGCTTGAGATTCGTCCGCGGCGATCGCCTCGAGGGCGGCGCGGGGCGCGATGAGCGAGCCCTCGATGTCGAGTTTGGCGGCTGCTTGGTCGCGGGATTTGATCAGCTCGTCGACGCGTTTTTCGAAGTCCTTGTCGCGCTTGCGGCGCTTGGTTTTTTCGCGCTCCGGCCAGCTGGTTTGCGGCATCGCCTCGAGATTGGAAATCGCGTTGCGGAAGCGTTTCACGCGGTCGGGGCGGAAGTGGTGGGGCAGGGCGACCGGTTTGCCGGAGGCGAGGTCGATGCTCCACTCGAGAATTTGGCGGTTGGGCGCGACCATGAACGAGGGGCGGTCCCACGCGGCGGCTTCGGCGTCGCGCCATTGCCAGATCGCGCGCAGGCAGGCGAGGCCCCATGGCTCGAGCTTGCCGGAGCCTTGGATGCGCCAGTTTTCCTCGCGGCTGTCATCGCGCTCGAGGACCTTGCGGCGGGCGGCGTGGCAGCTTTCCTCAAACCATTCGTAGCGTTCCTTTTCCTTGAGCCCGCTGACGATGCGCTCGCCCATTTCGAGCAGGTAATCGACATCATTGAGCGCGTACTCGATCATCTTGGGCGAGAGCGGGCGTTTGCCCCAATCGGCCTTCTGCGAGGACTTTGAGAGCTCGACGCCAAAGTACTGCTGAACCAGATCGCCGAGGCCGAAACGGCGCGCGCCAAGCAAGCGGGCGCCGATCTGCGTGTCGTACACGACGGCCGGCAGGTGGCCGAACTCGCGCTTGAACATCGTCATGTCGTAGTCCGCGCCGTGCATCCAGACGGTCGCCTCGCTGAGGTAAGAGGCGAGCGGCTTGAGGTCGTCGATCGCCAAAGGGTCGATGAGCACCGATTCGCCGTGGACGGCAAATTGGATCAGGCAAAGGGACTCGCGGTAGCGGTGAAGGCTGTCGGCCTCGGTATCGATGGCGCATACAGGTGCGGAGTCCTGTGGCTTGCATTTATCGAGATGAAGGATGAGCCGCTCGGTGGAATCAATCATGGGGTGAGCCGTCGTGGGCCGACGGGCGGGCGGGAAAGGGATGTGGCGGACCAAGTGGATCCGATGGTGTCGGCAAACGGCCGTAATCCGCAGGAAAGCAGGCGGGTTTGGCTCGTCGGACTCATGCCCGCGAGCATGCTTTCGGGCATGCGGGCTGACAAGTTGAAATTGCCGCCCAAAGGCTGAAAAAATTTACATTGTAGCTACAATTTTCTCAAATCACCGCGAG
>JBEINR010000020.1:0-8418 GCA_040377995.1 Akkermansiaceae bacterium
AGGAAACATTCGGCGCCGACACAGGAGCGCGCGTCGATTGCTGCGGAGCACTGCCCGTCGGCACCATCACGCGTGGTGCAGGCTGCGATGTTTGACCCACAGCCATGCCCTGCAAGATCCCCACCACAAGCAGGGATCTCAGTCTCAACCGTATGCTGCGAGGTCTCGCTTTCATGCCGTAAAAAATCCACGGCGCTGCCATGAATCAGGATCCCCAGCTTCAACAAATCCCTCCGGCGATCAAGACTAAGCACCCGATGATTTTTTCCTCATGCCCATGAAAACCACCAAGCCCGCGATGCTCAGAAAACAGGTGGCGGCAATGCCGAAAATCGTGAACAAACGCCGGCTCGAGGAATCAACCTCATCGCGCCCGATCTCATCGATCGGGACCTCACCGGGTTTTTTGATGAATACCAGACGCCCGTCGGCAATCTCCACGCGCGTCAACGCCCCCATCGCCGGACCAATCACGGGGTCACCAAGGTAACGCTCCGCCAAACGATAAGGCGACATGTGGCCGACAAATTCCGGCGGTACCGCCGCGCCCTCGACCTCGATTTGATCGATCTGCAAAACCACCTCGTGCTTGAGCAAGGCGGGGCGAGCCACCAACGTGCCAATCAGATAGCGCGGATCCGCGCTCATCCACCCGACCTCACCATCACGCGACAACCTCGGCCTGCCATTAAGCTGAAAACAAATCGCGATGCGCATCGGGCCGCCATCGATACCCGTCACGCGGAAGGTCCCGCGCAAATCGCGAAACGCATCAAAGGATGCAATCGCGAGGTTCATCTCGTCCGGCGTTAGCGCCAACGAGACTTCCTCATCGCCGCCCAGTCTGCGCTGGAAATCGCCAATCTTTTCCTTGAGCTGGCGGACTTCGTTTTCACGGTTGTTCACATCCACCACCTCCACCGGTCTTGCAGCCGGAGCCGTAAATTTTGCGATCTCATCGTACTGGCGAAACAACGCGTAGACCGAGAAAACCAGCAGAAAAATCAACACCAGAAATGCCGTCACAAAGATCGCACACCCCGAAAGCGGCGAACGACCACTTGCCATGTCAGCGGAATTTTTTTCAGTCATCGAATGCTTAACAATAAGGTTCAGGCCCGATCATCGCCGTCTTTGCGTGCATCTCCGCCCACGCCGTCGAGCGCGTCCTCCGCATCGCAACCGGGCGGCATCAATTGGTTGAGCCGTTCCTCGCGTTCGCGCGCTTCCCGCTCTTCCTCAAGCCGGCTGTTTCGACGGTCGAGCCACGCAAGCCAGATGCAAATTTCATAAAGCACGATCATCGGCAGCGCCATGAGAAGCAGCGTCATCACGTCCGGCGTCGGCGTCAGCACCGCGGCCGCAATGAAGATCGCCACGATCGCATAGGAACGGGTCGACGCCATCGTTTCATAAGTCAACATGCCGAGCTTCACGAAAACCATCACCACCACCGGCAACTCAAAGGCCAATCCGAACAGCAGCGTGAACTGCATCGCAAACGAAATGTATTCGCCGATCCGCCAGTCATTCGAAACACCAAGGCTGCCACTCCATTCGTAAAAGAATTCCAAAGCCCGCGGCAACACGCCGAAGTACGCAAACAACACGCCCCCAAGGAACAACCCAAACCCCACCGCCATCGCCGGCCACAACACGCGCTTCTCGTGACGGTGCAATCCCGGCAACACGAATTGCAGGATAAACAAAAGCAAAAGCGGAAATGCCAACACGATGCCCGCATAGAACGAAAGCTTCATCGAGAGCATGAAGGTCTCGGTCGGCTTGAGCGCCGACATCATCTTCAAATTTCCCCGCTGCTCAAGCTCGGTGCCCGGCATGGTTTTGGCCAACACCTCCACCTGCTCCCGCAAGCCCGGCCGCAATTCCATCGCATCAAGAAAAGCCGCGCGCCGGTTCTCCGGCACCGCCAACAAGGCACGCAACAATGCTACCGAACGCACATGAAACACCAAATCCGCATCGCCCAGGTTCTTGAAAAAAACCTCACGCTGCTCGGCATCCAAACCCGACGCCGCATGCTCAAGCTGCTTGGCGCTCTCCCAAATATCGACATTCAAGGGCCTCGGAATCTCCGTCGAACTCTTCGGCAACTTCGCATCAAGCTGCGTGATCCATACCTGCTCGACCGGACGGCGCAGCACCTCCATCAACTGCTTCTGAAACGCAAAGCACACGACCATCGAAATCACCAGCGTGATCACGATCCGAGTGATCATCGCACGCAAATCCTCGAGATGCTCGAGAAAGGGCTTCTCGTGATCCGGATGCGAACTCTCTCGGAGTTGGATGACCTTTTTGAGCAGATACATGCCGTGAGGGCGCATTCAAACCGCAGCCCCGTTCAACCGCAAGGGCGGATGTGGGACACACGCAAACATTCACGCGGAAACATCAGGCCCGCTGCAGGTAGCCCGATGCCAGATCCACCGGCTTATAAGGCACGCCGAAGCGGTCGCAAATGAGGTTGGCGCTGATCCGGCCCGATTCGTAAATCGTCGGCAGCCCGCTGCCAGGATGGGTGCCACCGCCGACCAGATAGCAGTTGTTGAAGCCCGCATAACGGTTGTGCGGGCGGAAATAAAGCATCTGCGTCAGCGTGTGCGAAAGATTAAAGGTCGCACCAATGAAGATCGACGAACTCTCCCAATCCTGTGGTGAAACGATCCGCTGCTCAACAATGTGACTGCGCAGATCCTTCATCGAAGTGCGTTCCTCGATACGCCGCAAAATTTTCTCCGCATACGCTTCCTTGTTCGACTCCCAATCATAGCCGTGACGCGTGTTGATCGTTGGCACGAGGATGTACAATCCCGACTTGCCCGCCGGCGCGACATGCGGATCGGTGATGCATGAGTTTCTCACATAGATCGACATGTCATCCGACACATGCCGCTCGCTCTGGATGTCGGCCACATTCGCGCGGTAGTCGTCGGCAAAGATGATGTGATGGTGCGGCTCGTTTTCATACACCTTGTCGAGCCCGAGGAACATCATGAAGGTCGAGCAAGAGAAACGCTTCGAACGCATGCGATCCTCGCTCACCGAGCGACCATTGAACAAACGCGTCGCCGCATGCCCGTAATCGGCATTCACCACCACCGCGTCGGCATTGAGCCTGCCGCCATTTTCAAATTCCACTCCACTGATGTCGCGGCCTTGGTGGATCAGTTGTTTCACCGGCGACTGCAAGCGAAGCTCGCCACCCATCGAGGTGAAAACATCGGCCATCGCTTGGGAAATCCGATTCAAGCCACCCTGCACATGATACACGCCATAGCGGTACTCGGTGAAGGAAAGGATGCTGAACAATGCCGGGCAATGCCACGGCGACATGCCAAGATATTTGGCCTGAAAGGTGAACGCGAGCTTCAGCCGCTCGTCCTTGAAATAATCGCCAAGCACATCATGCACGCTGCGGGTCGTGAGCACATGCGGCAAGGCCTTGATCAGATCCGGACGCAAAAACGCACTGAGTTTGTGATAGGGATACTGCAAGCACGGGTAGATCGCGCGGAACTTTGCACCCTGCTCATCCATGTAGCGCAAAAACCCGCCACTGCTTCCGGGAAATACCCGCTCAATCTCACCCGCCATCTTCTGCTTGTCGCTGAAGGTGTGCATCGAGGTCCCCCCCCAACTCAACTTGGTCCTCGGGTTGAGATCGACAAACTCCAGATGATCTTCGCTCTTACCACCCAACTCGGCAAAAATCTCATCGAGGCAAAATTTCTGGTGCAGAAAGGTCGGCCCCAAATCGAACGAATAATCACCCAATCGCACTTCCGAATTGCGGCCGCCAACCCGATCGTTTTTCTCCACAATCGTGACCTTGAATCCCCGATGTGCCAGCAACATGCCGGCAGTCAAACCACCCGGCCCCGCACCCACTACCACCACATGTTTTTGATTCGCCGCACGCGCATTCCGATCTGACATGCGCCGAAGCTGTGGAATGAATTTCCATGGGTCAAGACACCAAGCACCCGATCGCGTCATATCGCCGCGACAACACACGCGCGATGCGTTAATGCTGCGGGCAAAATTTCGGTGGACATTCTCACGGCAGCAAGCTAACCCTCGCCGCCCCGCGCCATGGACCCACCCCCAGGCGCAAGGAATTTTTCGGCAGAGTAGCTCAGCGGTAGAGCAGAGGACTCATAAGCCTTTGGTCGGCGGTTCAAATCCGCCCTCTGCCACCACTTTCCACCCCGAGGGAATCCATTTATCCCTCAAGACGCCGAATAAGGAAATCCACGGCGGCAAATCCCCGCTCTTCCCGCTTTCTTTTTCGGCCCGGGAATGAAACCTTTCCTCCATGCCGGATGCGATCTTATCGACCCAACTGATTCTCCTCACATCGATCCTCGGTGTGCTCCTCATCCTCGCACTGATCCTCACCCGCATTTCCAACAACCTCGCGCGCGTCTCACGGCACCTGAAGGATGTCACCAAACGCATGGATGGCTCGTCCTCTAAAGAGATCGAAACCCGCCAGGAAAGCCTGGGCGCATACGAAACATTTCTCAGCGAAGACCCCGAACGGCTCAAATTGCCGAAAAAGGAACGCTTCAGACTCTATCGGATTTGGCGCAAGGAAAAAGGCCTCAATTGGACACCCCCTAACAGCAACTCGGAAGCCCGGGGCTGAAATTCAAAAAATCCGAAGGAATTTCTTTTTTTCGATTGCATGCGCGTTGTCGGTTTGCATGCTCGCCCCGCACCGGCGGCGCCCTGAATCCGCCGGTTTCATTCGTGATAAATCACGAACTCTGAAGCACACGCTCCGTCAACACCATGGCAAATATTTTTCCCCGTTGGTCCAATCTGTTGCCGCTCAAAATTGCCGTCTGCATCGGATCTGCGGTGGCCGGGGTCGCCCTCGCGTTCAACTACTACGCAACGCCGAAAGCCCTTACCGTAGGCTATCAACCCTCCCAGCCGATCCCCTTCTCCCACAAGATCCACGTCGACCAACTCGGGCTCGACTGCCGCTACTGCCACTCGTTCGTGGATGTCTCCGGCCACTCGAATGTCCCCACCAGCAACACCTGCTGGAACTGCCACCAGCACGTGCAACGCGATAGTCCAAAGCTCGCTCCGCTGCACCGCTCGATGGACCCAGCCTTCCCCGGCTACGACGGCAAGCCGATCGAGTGGGTCCGCATCCACAAATCGCCTGATTTCGTGTACTTCAACCACTCGGCGCACGTGAACCGCGGGATTTCCTGCCAAAGCTGCCACGGCGATGTGAATAAAATGGAAGTGGTCTATCAGGACCAAAGCCATTCGATGGGCTGGTGCCTCGAGTGCCACCGCGCCCCCGAAAAACACCTCCGCCCGCTCGAAGAAGTATACAACTTCGACTACAACGCGGAGGCCTACATCTCCAATAACCCGCAGTTGGGCGTCAAAACCACCAAGGATCTCGGCCTGAAACTCAAGGAGCAGTTTGATGTGAAACCCAAGGAAAGCTGCGCCACCTGCCACCACTGATCCGCCCCCCCCAACCCGATTTTCCACACCTTTTTCCGCAGTCACCCATGAGCAAGCGCATCTGGCATCACCCCGAGGTCCCCGCAAGCGAAACCACCACCGCTTGGCGCAGTCCCGGTCAACTCGAAAACAGCCCGATGTTCCGCGACTGGCTCGATCGCGAATTCCCCAACGGCACCGCCGAAATGTCCGGCCCGGAAGAGGCGGAAAACACCCGCCGCTCGTTCCTCAAGCTGATGGGTGCCTCATCGGCGCTCGCCGGCTTCGGCATGGCCGCCTGCCGCCGCCCGGAAACCTACATCGTCCCCTACACCAAGGCCCCCGAATGGGTCATTCCCGGCAAGGCGACCTACTACGCATCCTCGATGCCGCGCAGCGGCGGAGCCACGCCGCTGGTGATCACTACCTTTGAAGGCCGCCCGACCCACCTCGCGCCGAACTCGCTCCACCCGGACGCCAGCGGCACCGATGCCTTCGCCCAAGCCTCGATCCTCGACCTCTACGCGCCCAACCGCTCACGCCAATTTCTGAAGTCCGGCAAGGCCGCCAAACGCGCGGATTTCGAGGCCACCCTCGCCGCTCTCGCCACCAATCCTGAGGCAAAAATCGCTTTCCTCAGCGGCGATGACGACTCACCAACCCGCAACCGCCTCCAGCGCGCGCTCGCCGCAAAGTTTCCCGCCGCGAAGTTTTACCAATACGAGGCCCTTACCGGCGAGGCGGCCAAGGCCCTCGGCGATGGCGTAAAAATCGCCGCCGATTTCACCAAGGCCGACCGCATCGTGTCGCTCGATTGCGACTTCGCCGGCACCGACCCGCAAGGCCCGGTCACACCGTTCTTTGATCGCAGGAAACCCGAAGGAAAAGCCTACGATAAGGCCCCCGACGCGTCCTCGATGAACCGCCTCTATGTGGTCGAGGCAGCCTACTCGCTCACCGGCGGCATGGCCGACCACCGCCTGCGCTCGGCACCAAGCCGCATCCTCCACATCGCCGGCCAAATCGCCCGCGAACTCGGCATCCCGCAAGCCGGTGGCGTCGACAAAGTGACCGACGCAAAAACGCTCTCCTGGATCAAGCCACTCGTCGCCGACCTCAAGGCCCACAAGGGCAGCTCGATGGTCCTCGCCGGATCCCGCCAACCGGCCGCCGTCCACCACCTCGCCCTCGCGATCAACCTCGCCCTCGGCAACATCGGTGAAGGAAAGCCAATCGTCGCCCTGCAAACGGAAGCCACCAGCAAAGGCACCCTCGCCGATCTCAAGAAGGACATCGACTCGGGCGCAGTCGACACGCTGGTCATCACCACCCCGGCCAACCCAATCTACGACGCCCCCGCCGACCTCGATTTCCCCGCCACGCTGGCAAAACTCAAAACCAGCATCCACCTCGGCGAACGCACCGATGCGACCGCCCACGCGGCCACTTGGCATGTTCCCGGCGCCCATTACCTCGAGTCATGGACCGACACCCGCAGCGCCCGCGGCGCGTACACGGTGGTCCAGCCGATGATTTTGCCGCTTTATCCCGACTGCGTTTCGGAAATCGAACTCCTCCTCGCCCTGCTCTCCGCCGATGGCAAATTGCTCAATGGCGAAGGCCCGAACGCAGCCCCCTCGCCTGCCTTCAACGCCGTGCGCGAGACCTTCACCGCCCTCGGCAGCGCCGGCGATGCGGCATGGAAAAAACTCCTGCGCGACGGATTCCACGCGGAGTCAACCTACCCGCTCGCCAATCCAAGTCTCAGCGCCTCGGCCGAAGCCGACATCGCCGCCGCCAACATCTTGGCCGGCAAAGCAAGCGACCCAACCCCGAAGGCCCTCGAAGTGGTCTTCGCCACCGACGCCTCGATCTACGACGGCCGCTGGATCGACAACGCATGGCTCCAAGAAGCACCCGATCCAATTTCAAAAATCACTTGGGACAACGCCGCTCTCATCGCGCCAAAAACCGCCAAGGAACTCGGCATCTACGACATCATCGTAAGCCCCGAGCCAGTCACCAAAGTCCTCGGCGTCGAAAGCAAATACGCCGATGTCGGACCCGACGGCGAAGCCAACCACCGCAAGCACCCGGTCATTTCGGTCACCCTCAACGGCCGCAGCATCGAGATCCCCGTGATGATCTCCTTCGGTCAGGCGGAAAACACGATCATCATCCCACTCGGCTACGGCCAAGGCAACGACAAGGACGACCAACTCGGCCGCAACCCGAGCAACACCTCGCATGTCGGCCTCGTCGGCATCAACCGCGGCGTGAATGCCTATCCGTTGCGCGACGCCTCCACGAGCTACTTCGCCACCGGTGCCAGCATCGCCATCACCGGCAAACGCTACCCGATCGCCGTCACCCAAGAGCACAGCGCGATGTACGGACGCGCCCTCGCCCGCGAGGTTTCCACGATCGATTCGCACGACGACAAAGGCGGCTTCAAACAACAACTCGCCAATGTCAAAAAGCAGGGCAACGACTCGCACGCTCCGCCGAATGTCTACCTCTACAAGCCGGAAGACCGCAAAGGCGAAGCACTGATCAATGACCCGCTCCACCAATGGGGCATGTCGATCGACCTCTCCTCCTGCATGGGCTGCAACGCCTGCCTCGTCGCCTGCCAATCGGAAAACAACATCCCGATCGTCGGCAAAGAACAGGTCGCACGCGGTCGCGAAATGCACTGGATCCGCATGGATCGCTATTTCGCCACTCAAAAGGACAACGATTTCGATGCCGACAATCCGGCACTCGTTCCGCAACCGGTCGCCTGCGTCCACTGCGAATCCGCCCCCTGCGAAGTGGTCTGCCCGGTCAACGCCACAGTCCACACCGAAGACGGACTCAACGCAATGGCCTACAACCGCTGCATCGGCACCCGCTACTGCGCAAACAACTGCCCCTACAAGG
>JBEINR010000025.1:0-7789 GCA_040377995.1 Akkermansiaceae bacterium
CCGCCGCGCAGCGTGCCTTCGCCGCCGAGGATCACACCGGCGAGCGTGACAAAAGTGACGCCAGGGTGGTTTGGGCGCAGACGCAATGCGGTGGCGAGGTTGGGCACGATGAGCACGCGGTCGAGCAGTCGCTCGATGATGCCCGAGATGCGTTTGTCCGACTTCACACGGTCGAGCGCCCATGCGGTGGCACCTTCCGGCAGCGCTTCCATTTGGGTGCCTGCGGCGTGCGCGACGAAGGTTTCGGGGATGATCGCCGCGATGCCAAGTTGCTTGGCGGTGAGGCGTTCGATCAGCGCCTCGGCGACCGCCTGGTCCTGCACGAGCACGGCCTGGAGGTGGTTGCCGAGGGCGGATTCGATGGCGCGGGCGCAGTCGTTATCGGCCTCGATGAATGAGGCCAGCACGCCGTGGATTGCGGGTTTGAAATGGTCGGGCGCGTCGAGTCCGTTGAGCACATTGCGGGTGCCTTTTTCAAATCCTTCGCCGCTTTCCACGAGTTGGCGCACCGCTTCGAAGCGGGCCGAGCGTTGGGCGAGCGCGCGGTTGGATTCCATGGCGGCGGTGCGTGCCGCATCGAGGTCGCCGCGGGTGTGTTGGTAGGCGCGTTCGGCGCTTTGGAATGCCTCTTCGAGTTCGGAAATTTGTGCGGCGGATGCTTCGACCTCGCTTTGGATGCGTGATTGTTCGGAGCGGCCCTCTTCCATTTCGAGGTTGAGGCGCTGTTCCTCATCGGCGAGTTGGCGGGCACGGTCGCGGTTGCCTTCGAGTTGTGCGAGGGAGGATTCGATTTTTGCCTGTACGGCTGCGATGAGCGACTGCGTGCGGTTCGCTTCGGCGCGCGAGGTACGCAGCGAGTTTTCAAGTCCCTCGCGTTCGGCGCGGGCTCCGCGCGTGCGTTCCTCCATTTCGGCGAGGCGCAATTCCTTTTCGGCGATGTGGCGGTTGAGTTGATCGAGCGATTCGTTGGCGGCGATGAAATCGAATTCCTGTTGGGCGAGCTTGTCGCGGGTCGATTGAATGTCCTCGCGGTTCTGGCGGATGCGGGACTCGAGTTCGTGTTTGCGTTCCTCGTTGAACGCGACGCGTCCTTCGGCGCTGTTGAGTGCGTTGCGGTGTTCGTTGAGGCGCTGGCGGATTTCGGCGAGTTCGCCTTCGAAGACGCGTGCGGCGGCGCGGGCTTCGTTGACCGCTTCCTCTTTTGCGGGAAGTTGCGTCGAGAGTTCCGTGTCGCGAACTTCGAGCCCGCGGATCGAGGTGAGAAGTTCATCGCGTTCTGCGGTGAGCTCGATGAATTTTCGATGGCCGAGGTGCGTGTCGAGTATGCGGGTGTCGGCGGCGAGTGCCTGATAGCGGCGTGCTTTCGCGACTTGTCGCTTGAGCGAGTTCATGCGGCGCTCTTGTTCGGCGAGCACATCCGAAACGCGCAGCAGGTTGGCTTCGGTGTACTCCAGTTTGCGCAGCGCCTCCTTTTTCTCGCGCTTGAACTTCGTGATGCCGGCGGCTTCTTCAAACACCGCGCGGCGTTCCTCGGGTTTTGACGAAAGGATCTGATCGATCTGACCTTGCGCCATGATTGAATATGCCGTGCGGCCGATGCCGGTATCCATGAGCATGTCGTGGATGTCCTTGAGGCGGCAGAGCGTGTTGTTGATGCGGTACTCCGATTTGCCGTCGCGATAGACCCGGCGGGTGATCGAGACTTCGTTGTAATCGACCTTCAGCGCCTGTTCGCAATCGGCCATCGTGAGCGTGACCTCGGCCATGCCTAGCGGCTTGCGTTTCTCGGTGCCGTTGAAAATGACATCGGCCATTTCACCGCCGCGTAGGGCTTTGGCGGAAGTTTCGCCGAGTACCCAGCGGATCGCATCGACCACATTGGATTTGCCGCAGCCGTTGGGACCGACGATGCCGGTCACGCCTTCGGCGAATTCAAACACGGTCTTGTCGGCGAAGGACTTGAAGCCCTGGATTTCGAGAGTTTTGAGGTACATGGGACAGGAGTTGGGAAATGAACCCGGAGGGATTCGGGATTCCACAAGCTACTGGCCCGGGGCGCTGATCGCAATCCAATCGATCGAAATAACGCCAAATATGGTGGTTTAAATCAAAAACAACACCACATTTTGTGATTTTAGGTAATTAGGATCCCTGAAACAATTTGTCGTTCCGCGGCTGGGGGAGGGTCTCAAATTTCGATTTCGCCCTCAAAGACAAAGTCGGCGGGGCCGGTGAGCGTGACATTCAAGAAGCTTTGCGGGCCGGATTTTTCGAAGCCGATTTCAAGTGTGTCGCCGCCTGCGACATCGACTTTGATTGGTGAGGGGGCATCGCTGAGCAGGTGGTGGATAAGGGCGCATGCGACCATGCCGGTGCCGCAGGCGAGGGTCTCGTCCTCGACGCCGCGCTCGTAGGTGCGGATGCGAATGTGGCCGGGGCTGAGGACGGTGGCGAAGTTGGCGTTGGTGCCGGCTGGTGCGAAGTCTTCGTGGCGGCGGATCGCGCGACCGATGGTAAAGACATCGAGTGCGTCGAGAGTATCGGCATCGGGCAGATAGCTCACGGCATGCGGCACGCCGGTGTTGAGGAAATGGATGGCGGTGTTGAGTCCGGCGACCTTGGTGGGGGTGTTGAGTTTCAGGTCGTTTAGTTCGGACATCGCGATGCGGACATTTTCACCGACCATGTCGGCGGCGAGCGTGCCGGCGATCGTTTCGAAGGTGACACGATCGGCGATGTCATCACCGAGGTGCGCGGTGAAGCGGCCGAAGCAACGGGCACCATTGCCGCACATTTCGGCTTCGCCGCCATCGGCATTGTAGTAGCGGAAGCGGTAGTCCGCCCCGTGTTGCGCGGGTTCGACTGCGAGCAATCCGTCGGCGCCGATGCCGCGGTGGCGGTCGCAGAGGGCTTCGATTGTTTGTGCGTCGAGCTTGATTGAGAGGTCGCGGTTGTCGATGACGATGAAATCGTTGCCGGCGCCGTTCATTTTGTAAAAGGGAAGTAGCATGGGGGTGTGGGATTGCGGAGTTGGTGTGGAGCATTAGCCTGGCGGGTGAGCGTATGCAAGAGTCACGATGCATTGCCGTTGACCGCGGGCGGGCGGGAGGTGATGGTGCGGCATGTTCATTGATCACATTCGGATCTTCGCGAAGGCTGGCGATGGTGGCGACGGCGTTGTTTCCTGGCGTCGGGAGAAATTTGTGCCGCGTGGGGGTCCGGACGGTGGCGATGGTGGCGCAGGTGGCAATGTCGTTTTGGTGGTCGACCCATCGACTGACAATCTCCGCCAGTATCATTTTGATCCCAAGCTCATCGCAGAGAATGGTAAGAATGGCGGTGGCACGCGCAAGACTGGCAAGGGTGGCAAAGTGGTCATTGGGCGGGTGCCGCCGGGCACGGTGGTTTATCGCGCGAATGCCGCGACCGTACAGGAGGCTGCTGAAATGGAGCGCGGCGATGAAGGCATCGACCTCGAGCCGATCGCGGACCTCACGGAAAACGGTCAGGAATTTGTGCTCTGCAAGGGTGGTGAGCCGGGCAAAGGCAACTGGCATTTCCGCACCCCCACCAACCGTGCGCCGGTTGAGTGCACGCTCGGCACGCCGGGTGAGCTAGGTGTTTTTTATCTCGAGCTGAGGCGCATCGCAGATGTTGGTTTGGTCGGATTTCCCAATGCGGGAAAATCGACGCTGCTTGGCAAGCTCTCCGCTGCGAAGCCGAAGGTGGCCTCGTATCCTTTCACGACGCTGCAACCGGTGGTAGGGGTGCTCGAGTTCCCTGGATTTCGACGCTGCACGATCGCCGACATTCCCGGCTTGATCGAAGGCGCTCACGAAAACCGCGGGTTGGGCCATGAATTTTTGCGTCACATCACCCGTTGCCGCATGCTGCTGTTCGTTGTCGACATGGCCGGTAGCGAATGCCGTGACCCGGTTTCCGATTTGGAGATTTTGCGCCGCGAAATTCGCGAATACGACGAGGAACTCGCACGCTTTCCGTGGAAGGTCGTGGCCAACAAGATGGACCTCGAAGGTGCCGCCGAGCACCTCGCGAATTTCCGTCAGCGCTTCCCTAAGGTCGAGATCATACCGATCTCCGCCGAGAGCGGTGAGGGCATGGACGACCTTCGCCGGATGCTCGACAGCGAAGTGGCGACTCATCCGAACGAGAAGTGAGCGACGAAAAGTGTGAAATGGTCTTCGTGTACGGCACGCTGCGGCGCGGTGCATCGAATCATTTCCGCATGGCTGATTCGCGCTTTGTGGCGGAGGGAAAAGTGCGCGGGAAGCTCTATCGCATCGATTGGTATCCGGGCATCGTAGTCGATGAAAATGCCGGGCCGGTGGTCGGGGAAATTTTCATGGCTAATGCCGAGACGATCGCGGCGCTTGATGAGTTCGAAGGCAACGGATATCGCAGGGTGAGGGCTTCCGTCGACGTGACTGATGATGCTGGCACATCATCCGTGATCAAGGCTTGGATGTGGGAATGGATTGGGGATCCTGATCAGGCCCAGTGTATCGCCAGCGGTGACTGGATGGCTGAGTCGTGAGACATTGCCGAAGGGTGCCGAATCGATTGACTCAAGCGATGGCGGGAATGCCATGCGGCAATCGAAAGCCCAGTGCGACTAGACGGCACTTGTTTTTCGCGGCTGTTTTTTGGGGAGGCCGTAGCGGTTGATCATGTTGTAAATGGTTCGCAAGCTGACCTTGAGTCTCTTGGCTGCACGTCGGCGGTTGCCTTGGCATGCATCGAGGGCGTTGATGAGGCTCGTCTTGGTGAGGGCTTCGATGCTCCCGGCGCCGCTTTCCAGGTCTTCCGCCTCGGATGGTTGTTTGGCGTGGAGATTATTGAGGTGAGCCAAGTCGCTGGGGCCGATGAGTCGGTCGTTTGTATGGGTGACGGCGTGTTCCAGCACGCTGTGGAGTTCGCCGATATTACCTGGCCACACGTAGTCACAGAGCAGTTCCATGGCTTTGCGCGTGATGCCCGGCACTCGGAGATGATGGATGGCACAAATGTGTGAAACGATGTTTTCACACAGCTGGGGAATATCTTGTGATCTTTGGGCCAAGCCGGGAACATTGACGCGATATACGGAGGCGGCGTACCAAAGATCGGGCCTCAATTGTTCAGCCCGGTCGTTTGGTCGGAGGCCATTGACGTCGTCGGATACCGAGGTGATGAGGTGACAGGACTTTTCTGCTGAGGTGGATTGGTTTTGTTTGATCCATTCGAGCAATGCGGTCTGTGCCTTTGTTGACAGGCATTGAATGTTTTCGATGTAAAGCGTGCCACCCATGCAGGCTTGTATTTTTGGAGTCATATGGGCGTGGGTGGATCCGTTCTGGTTGGTAAGAGGCTTGCCAAAAAGTTCCTGTTCGACACGGGTTTGGGGTATGTGGGATGCATCGATGCTGATGAAGCATTGGTTGGCTCGTGAACTTTTGCGATGGATCCATTGGGCGATGGATTTTTTTCCGCTGCCGGGTGGTCCAACGATCATGACGGGCGAGCTTGTTTTGGCGGCATCGCGGGCATCGAGCATGGCTTGCCGCATGGCGGGCGACTGCCAGCGGCTTTGGCGCGGAGCTGTCGCGTGGGTTGTGTGTGTCTTGTGCCGCTGATCGTCGATTGCTCGTGAAACCGTTGATAACAATGTCGATGGTCGACAGGGTTTTGTGAGGTAGTCGACCGCCCCTGCTTTCATGGCCAGCACGACAGAGGGGGTATCGCTTCTTGAGCTCAGTACGATGCAGGGAAGATCGGGACGAGTTTTCCTTGCGATTCGAATAGCTTCGATTCCATCGCCGTTGGGAAGGGTGAGGTCGACCAAGGCGGCATCCAAGGGCTGCTCTTGCTGGAGCATGGTGGTGGCGTTTGCGAGGCTGGAGCATGTGATGCATGACACATGGTGATTTTCAAACATTTCGCTGATGCGTGAGGCGCTGTTGGCATCTCCATCGATCAAGAGAAGGGTTTGGGTTGCCTTTTTTTCTTCGGTGGCATCCGTTTCGCGGGGATTTTCTGCAATGTGTGATGTGGCTCGCATGGGGGGGATTGTTATGGTGAAGCATCCGTTTTGATCGAGATGGTGCAATCCACGCGATGGCGCGAGCCGGGGCTGTGGTCGCGCTTTGGCGAATGGCGCGTCGGGGTGTATTATTTGCAGGCATCGGTGGAATCACTCATGTTGCCTAGTTGGTTTTGCGGACGATGGGTAGTGGCATCAAACCATGAATACCCAAACCACCATACCCAAGCGAATTGTTGGCCGGAACTCCGGTCGTGTCATTGAGTCAATCCCCGGAACACGCGTGCTGGCAAAGCGCTCTGCGCTTGCGGCTTTCGTGGCACTGGCGGGATTTGGCTTTTCCAGCATTGCCGGAGCCGCAGATGTTGGCCTGGCCTGGAACGCCAATCCGGAAACCGACATTGTCGGTTATCGGCTGAGCTATGGAACCAGCTCCGGCCAGTACACCCAGGTCAAGGAAGTGGGACGCGACACGCGTACGCTCGTCACCAATCTTGAAGCTGGTCGTACTTATTATTTTGCGGTCGCCGCCGTGAATTACGCCGGCATGCAGAGTGATCCATCGGCTGAAGTTTCGTACCAAACGCCGCCGCTTTATTTCAATCTCAACTTGGCATGGAACCCCAATCCTGAGACCGACATATCCGCCTATCGCTTGAGCTACGGAACTTCATCGGGTCAATACAACCAAGTGGTGGACGTTGGTCGCAACACTCGTGCGACCGTGAGCAATTTGGAGCAGGGAAAGACCTATTACTTTGCTGTCACGGCGGTGAACTATGCCGGCATGGCCAGTGATCCTTCGAGCGAGTTGATTTACAATGGAACTCCCGCCATTGCAGCGACTTCGTCCTTCACGCAATTGCAACAAGGTTCGCCCACGGTGAGCAGCTTGTCTTCGGGTGCGGTCCGGAGCCGCCGATATGCGTGCAGAGCGCGTCGTTTCTTCGGCGGGCCTAACCAGCTTCCTGAGACGTGAGAGATCCGCGGCCGCGCGATGCAGGAAACCCATGAGGAAACCTAGCTAAGGGCCGACCAGTGTGCGGCCTCAGGCAGAGGCACCACCTAGTGCGGCTTTTTGTGAACCCACCACCATACCCTACCACCACCAGTACCTAGTAACTGTGTTGTGTGGGACCGTAGGAGGGCGTGGCATTCTAAACATTCAGTCCCACTATGAGCTCACACCGAGAATCTGTCCACCGAGAATCTGTCCTCCGCTCTGAGGCCAGGCGCTGCGGCTGAAAAGCGAGTTCAAGTATCACGGTTGGTTCTGTTGGTTCTCGCCGGTTCAGCGACTCACGCAGGTGTCCAGCTCGCTGTTCTGCATGCTAGTATACCTCATAGCTATCATCGCCGTGATTGCCCGTGATTGCCCGGGGAAACGTACGCTCTGTCGATCCCAAGATACTTATCGACCAGTCCCAAGATCGTATTCATGGAATCGGGCACCGTGAGCACCGTGCCAGGGTGCGGGATGGAATTGATCTTGCCGAGGTGCTCCTGCACACGATACACCATCATCTCCGAGTCCTCGTCCGTATATTTTTCCCACTGATCTTTGTAGCCGGGTAACTTGTCTTCAAATCGGATGGGTAGCACCGGGATACCCTTCTTGATGGCCGCGTTGATCTCTTTCAAACACGGCTTGGACTCGAATAATGCCGCGGTCAGCACGACGATGAGCACCTTGGCTTGCGCACGTCGCGAGTTGAGACGCAGCATGAAGACTTCCCAATCGGTACCCGG
>JBEINR010000184.1:0-2147 GCA_040377995.1 Akkermansiaceae bacterium
ACATCATACGCTATTTTATCTCAAATTTTGAGCCAACGGTGTGGGAAATGGGTAAAAATTTGCAAATTCGCCCGAGTGGACTTCTTCCGTTGGATGTCCGTTTGAGCGGGCTTGCCTTGGGGGCGGTGGGGGGGCAGATTCGGGGCATGAGCGAGACGATGATTGAAACGGTCGATCTACATCGCGGCTACCGGATCGGCAACAAGACGATCGAGGTGCTGCATGGAGTTGATCTGCGGATTCGGCGCGGCGAGCGGGTGTTTTTGTGTGGGCCGAGTGGTGCGGGCAAGACGACTTTGCTCTACACACTGGCGGGGCTGGAGCGTCCGGAGCGCGGCTTGGTGAGGATTGATGGTGTCGATCTCTACGCGCTGGGGCGGCAGGAACAGGCGCGTTTTCGCAATCGGGAGATCGGTTATGTGTTTCAAAACTTTCATCTCTTGCCTGAGTTGACCGCGCTGGAAAATGTTGCGGTGCCGGGTGCGATCGCCGGGCTTGATTCAACTGAGGCAGCGATCAAAGCGCTGGAGCGGGTCGGGCTTGGTCATCGCAAGGATCACCTTCCGGCCGAGCTCTCTGGCGGCGAGCAGCAGCGGGTCGCAATCGCACGGGCGATTGTGAACGAGCCAAAGGTTTTGTTTGCCGACGAGCCGACGGGAAATTTGGACTCAGTCAACAGCACGCAGATCATGTCGATGTTGCTCGAGCTCGCCAATGAGCATGCGATGACGCTGGTGGTGGTGACGCATGATGCGTCGCTGGCCGAGCTGGGTGATCGCACGCTGGTGATCCGCGACGGCGCGATTCACTGATGTTCATCACTCCGCGCGCGAAAGGCGGTTGAGCCCGCGTTGGAGCAGTTGCGAGTCGACTGCCGAAGACATTTCTTCGTCGAGGTTGATCGTGAGATTTTCTTCGTCGAATGTGATCGAGTGTATCGCGGGCGCGTCGTCGAATGCGGCGATGAGGCCTTGCAGGTTTTTGATCGGTTTGCCGTTCACCTTGGTGACGATGAGGTTGCGCAGCGACTCGTATCCGACAGTCGCCGGGGTGGGGATCACGCCGGTGAGGAGCACGACGCGATCCATCGATTCCTCGTATTTTTCCGGGTTTTCCAGCGCATCAAGCAGGTTGAGTGGGGCGCGGGTTTTCCAGTCTTCGCCAAAGCCTTCGAGCAGCGGGCGTGAAAGCTCTTGAAAGAGAAGTCCGCCTTTGACGAGGAAGTTGGGAGCCTTGCCGAAGAGGTGGTTGGGGATGAGTTTGCTTTCATCCGGTTCGCGGCTGAGCGTGGCCTTGATCTCCGCCGGCTTGCCGTCGCGCAGGATTGAGAGAGTCACCGTGTCGCCGACGGATTTCGTGCCGCGGATCAGGTGGCCCCAGAGGAGTTTGCCGTAAGTCGGATGATCATAGTAGCCGCGGCGGTCGATCGTGCAGCCATCGGCGGCGAGCAAGACATCGCCTTTTTTCACACCGGCGAGATCGGCAGCCATTTTTTTGCGAACCGTCTGGATGTAAATGCCGCCGGCGTCATCGGTCAGCTTGAGCCATTGGCGGAACGAGGGGTCTTCGGTGCGGGCGATCGAGATCCCGAGGCTGGGGAATCCGGTGTAACTTCCATCGGCCGCTTCTTGCAGGAAACGGGTGATGATGTCGGTGGAGGCGACATCGCAGAGTTGGTCCTTGGCGTTGTAGCTGAAGAGCACGCCGGCGAGTTTGCCATCGCGCAGGACCGGTAGTGAGTAGCTGCCTGCGGCATCCTGCATCGAGGCCTTCACGCGGTAGGTGAGGAAGTTGTTGCCTTGCAGGAAATTTGAAATGAGGTCGACGCTTTGCAGCGCGCCTGTCGTTTCGAGTGCGACGCCGTTTTCCTCGATCTGAACGATTGAGAGTGGGCTGCCGATGGTGGCGGGCTTTGAAATTTCGAATGGCGTGAGCGTGGCGAATAGTTCGGCGCCCGCTGTATCGGATGCGGGGCCGAGCAGCGCGAGGTTTGCCTCGTAGTCGGCGGCGATCACCTTGGCCGGTGAGAACTTCGTGCCATCGCAGGATTCAAATTCGAGGTAAGTCGCATCGGTCACCAGCTCGGCGGTGGTGAGGACTTGTTGCGGGCCGACCACGGCGGCAAGGGCGCGGCGCTTGCGCGGCGG
>JBEINR010000124.1:0-3044 GCA_040377995.1 Akkermansiaceae bacterium
CATCATCCTCTGCAAGGAAGAGTTCGCGAAAAGAATCGATGCGCAGGTGTTCCCCGGCGTGCAAGGCGGCCCGCTCATGCATGTGATCGCCGCCAAAGCGATCTGCTTCGGCGAGGCGCTCAAGCCCGAATTCAAAACCTACTCGCAGCAAGTCGTGAAAAACGCGCAGGCAATCGCCGCGCGCCTCACGCAGCACGGCTACCGTATCGTCTCGGGCGGCACCGACAACCATGTGATGCTCGTCGACCTGCGTTCGAAAAACCTCAACGGCGCCGATGCCTCGCACGCGCTCGATGAGGCCGGCATCACGGTCAACAAAAACGGCATCCCCTTCGACACCGGCAGCCCGATGAAGCCTAGCGGCATCCGCATCGGCACACCCGCCGTGACCACCCGCGGCATGAAGGAAAGTGATGTCGAAAAGGTAGCCGACTTCATCCACGAAGCACTTTCCAACCACTCCGACATCCAGAAACTCCACGCACTCCGCGACCGGGTCTTCGCATTCAACCGCGATTTCCCGATGCCTGCGTGATCCCGGCATGCGAATGGCGGCAGCCGCATCGCCTTCAGCCTTCCCACACCCATGAACCCCTTTCGCGAAGACCTGGTCTCCCGCTCGACTCCGGAGCCATGCACGGTGGTGATTTTTGGCGCCACCGGCGACCTCACCCACCGCAAGCTCATCCCCGCACTCTACAATCTTGCTGTCGATGGTGAGTTGCCAACCGGAGTGAAAATCATCGGCTTCGCGCGTCGTGAAAAATCCGACGCGGAGTTTCGCGCGGGCCTCGTCGATGTGAACCGCAAGGTCTCGCGCTCCGGGCATGATGAACAAATCTGGTCGTCATTCATCGAATCGGTGAGCTACCACCAATCGGAATTTTCCGATGCCGATGGCTACCGCCGGCTTGCCGAAAAACTTGCCGACATCGATGCCGTGCGCGGTGGTGCCGGCAACCGTTTGTTTTACATCGCCTCGGCGCCGGAGTTCTTTGATGAAATTCTCATCAACCTCAAAAATGCCGGGCTCAACCGCGCCGCCAACGGCTGCTGGGCACGGGTGATTGTCGAAAAACCCTTCGGCACCGACCTCGCCACCGCGCGACATCTCAATGAGGTCGTCAACGCAACCTTCGAGGAACGCGACACCTATCGCATCGACCATTATCTCGGCAAGGAAACCGCGCAGAACCTGATGGTGCTGCGCTTTGCCAACGCCATTTTCGAACCTCTCTGGAACAGCAAGCACATCAGCCATGTGCAGATCACCTGCTCGGAAAACCTCGGCATGGAAGGTGGTCGCGGCGGTTACTACGACACCGCCGGTGCGCTGCGCGACATGGTGCAAAACCACCTGCTGCAATTGCTCAGCCTCGTCGCGATGGAACCGCCGACCGATCTCAGCGCCGATGGCGTGCGCGATGAAAAGGTGAAGGTCATCCGCTCACTGCGCCAATGGGACACGCCGGAAAAAGTCGCCGCCAATGTCATTCGCGCGCAGTACACCGCAGGCCATGTCGATGGCGTGCCGGTCCCGGGCTATCGCGAAGAGGACCGGGTGAATCCGGAATCCAAGACTGAAGCCTATGTCGCGGTGCGTTTGCTCATCGACACCTGGCGCTGGAGCGGCGTGCCGTTCTACATCCGCATGGGCAAACGCCTGCCGAAGAAGTCGACGGAAATTTCCATCCACTTCAAGGACGCGCCATGCGTGCTCTTCAATGCCAGCTGCGGCGGCACGCCGGGCGGCAATGTGCTCGTCATCCGCATCCAGCCGGACGAAGGCATCTCGCTGCGCATGGTTTCAAAAATCCCTGGCAACAGCCTGCGTCTCGAACCGGTGAAAATGGATTTCCACTACGCCACCAGTTTCGGCAAGGCGAGCCCCGAGGCCTACGAACGGCTTCTGCTCGATGCGATCGCCGGTGATGCGACGCTCTTTGCGCGCCGCGACGAAGTCGAGGAGGCGTGGCGCTTCATCGATCAGATCGAACACGCGTGGCACCAATCATCCAACCCACCGCCGATGGCCGAGTTTGTCGCCGGCACTTGGGGACCAAAGGAAGCCGATGATCTGCTCATGCAGGACGGCAACCAGTGGCGCAGGTTGTAAAGCGCCGCTGCGGGATCAACCCGTGGTGCGCAGGCCGGATGAAATCGCATTCACCGAGATCAACAAATCCGGGATCATCATTTCCGCGCCCGCATCATCACCGGCCGCAATGCGCGAGCGCCATTCGCGCAGCAACGCGACCTGCTGCATGTGCAACACGCGCAGCGGTTCCTCACGGATGTCGAGGGTGCGTGCCATGCGCGGACGGCGGTCGATGAAGTCACCTTGGAACAAATCCCGCACGGCATCATGCGTGCGGCGGAACTCATCGAGGATCATGCCAAGGAAAGTGTCGCGCAGTTTGTCATCGGGCACCAACGATGCGTAGGCGCGCATGATGTCTTCATTGGCGCTGGCCAGCGAGCTATCAATGTTGGTGATGACATAACGCAGGAAAGGCACGCCCTGCACCTGACCCGAGAGCTTGGCGAAGCCCTCCGGGTTTTCCAAACGCAAGCGCTCGAGCGCCGACCCCGCACCGTACCAACCGGGAAGATAAAAGCGCGATTGGGTCCACGAAAACACCCATGGAATCGCCCGCAGGTCTTCGAGGGTCGCACGACCAGTGCGTCGCGCGGGACGCGATCCGATACGCGCATTTTCCAACGCATCGATCGGTGTGGCACTGCGGTAAAAATCGATGAAGCCCGGCGCGTGCAAGAAATCCTTGTATGCCTCGCGGCTCCAAGCGGCGAGTTGTTCGAGCAAATGTGGATCGGCATCGGCCGCAGCTTTCGCGTGCCGGTGCTTGGCGGTCGCCGATGCCACCGATGCTAGCAGCAACTCGGTGTGATAGGTCGCCGAGCCGCAGTGCGCGTATTTTTGCGCAATGGTTTCGCCCTGCTCGGTCATGCGGAAGGCGCCTCCAAGCGCACCATGCGGCAAGGCCTCCATGAACCAATGCGCGGGGCCCGCACCACGGCCGACC
>JBEINR010000006.1:0-13293 GCA_040377995.1 Akkermansiaceae bacterium
ACGCCAGCTTCAAGTTTGAAGTTTTATGAAGACGGAAGACTTGTAGACAGAAGAAGCTAGAAAAACGGCGAAGGCTTGTAGCCGTTTTGGACAGGAGCGCAGCGACGTGGCCCGAAGGGTCGAACGCGCGGGCGGCGCGCGTGAGTCACAAAAGTCCCAGCCACCTGAAGAGGTCAGACAAGAAACGGCGGTTTTTTCGCTGTTCAAAACATGGAGCGGGACGCTCCATGGACGGCCTGGAGCAAGATGCTCCAGCCACATGAAGAGGCGGCATCTTCTGTCTTCTGCCTTGAAGTCTTGTTTCTCCTTCCACGGCGTCGTGAGGCAAAGTTACTCAGTTAACGCAGGCCGCACGAGTTCCGCCATCCGGCGGTAGCCGGCCTCGCTGAGATGCAATTGATCGGCCTCAAAGGAGTCCGCTTGCAATGCGTTGCCCGTATCATCGACGAGCGCCGGGTTCACATCGAGAAACATCACGCGCCGCTGCGTGGCGCACCACTCGCGCACGAGATGGTTCACGCGATCCACCTCGGCGACGAGGCCGTCGATGCGCTTCTGCGGTGCGCGGATCACCGAAAGGTAGAGCACCGGCACATCGGGGTGGATCGCACGAAACGCGCTGATGAATTTGATGGTGTTGCCGAGGATTTCTTCCGCTGGCCGATGCGCGTTGATGTCGTTGCTGCCGCAATAATACACGAGCATCTTGGGCCTTTGATTCAACACCTTGCTTTCCCAATGTTGGGTCGCCGCACCGGGCAACCACTCGGGCGTTTGGGATCCGCTCACGCCATGATTGAGCACCGGCGTGGGCGCAAGATCGGCGGCCATGCGCGCCCATTTTTCCATGATGCTGCTGCCGACCACCAAGGCACGGGATTGCTCTTGATGATCGGCGTTTGATGCCAAGCCCGCTCGCTTCGGCGCTTTGCAGCATGGGGCTTCCGACATCGGCGGGGCATCAGCGAAAGCATTTTGCACGGCAGTGGAAATCACCAGGCATGCGGCCAACGCAAAACGGCGCGCCGCATGAAAAAACATTTTGTTTCGGGATCCGTGCATCTCGGCAAAGCAAACTCATCAACGCTTGCTCATTCCACGCTAGGCCGCAGCACCGCAGGCGAAAAGGCGATTTTACCGGAGGCAAGCGTGAGGCCGCCGGGGCACCCAACCCCGACGGCCATGCTGTACAACTCCATGTCATGGGCGGTTCGATCCGCCACGGGCATGAAATTGCCAACTGCTGTTCACCCTTACTTGAAGACATGGAGACGAGCTCCCGGTCTTCATGGAGTTGGACCGATGCGATCGGGATTCGTTCAATGGAATCCGCTCACCCCGCGATCGCGTCAGCAAAGCATGGCATCACCCCACCGGCCGCCCCTTGCGCGCGAGCCAGATCGGCGCAAAACGCGGCTTCTTCGCGCCTGCGGAAATCGGCACGGAATACTCCGCGACATCAAAGCCACATCGCTGCAAACGGCGGCTGATGTTTGCCGTCCTGCGCGAACCGGCGATCGCCAACAAGCCGCCCTGCTGCAAGGCCTCGTACGCGGCGGACAGCCAACGGCGGTCATCGATCCACGGGCGATTCTCGAGATTCATCGGCGACGCATCGAGGTGCAGCAAAATCGCATGCAGCATGCCGGCATGACGCAACAGCCCCGCGGGCCCGCAATCGTTTTCCAAAACAACACGCGAATCATGATTCAACGGGCTCTCCGGCAAATGCGCACGATGCCAATCCGCCATCGCCGCCAACGGCTCGGCAACGATCAGCGTCGCGCGCTTTTGTTTGAGCTCGGTGCAGGCGGCGGCCAAGGCATGACCCAAGCCAAGCCCCGCGAACCAAAGCTTCGGTTGCCGCGCCGGGCGAAAGGGCGCGCAGGCCAACCTTGCCATTTCCTGCTCCACCTCACGCGTCGCAGGCCCGCAAATTTGCTGACCGTGGATGACAAGCGATTTCCTGCCGTCGTGTTCCTGCAGGGTCAGCACGCCACCTTGGGGCAGCGTGGTTTCGGCGAGCGTGATGCGTGGTTTCATGATGGATGCGGCGAGCAGTGGCGCGCCGAACGCGGTTTTTGACAAGAGAAAACCCCGACCATCGAAGGCCGGGGTTTTTTAATGGGTTGATACAAACAGGTTTTTTCAGGCCTCGCGATTACAGCGAGTCCTTGAGACGGGAAGAAGCCTTGAAGCCGACCGTTTTCGATGCGGCGATCTGGATCTTCTGTCCGGTCTTGGGGTTGATCCCCTCGCGCGCGGCGCGCTCTTTCACTTCGAAGGTGCCAAATCCGATGATTTGGACCTTCTTGTCTTTCTTCACACCTTTTTCGATGGAGGAGAGAACGGCTTCGAGAGCTTCGTCGGCGGAACGCTTGGTGGCGTCGTTTCCGAGGGCTGCTTGGATGGCATCAATGAGTTCAGCTTTGTTCATGGCAACGCGATTCATGGCCGGAGAGACGCTTGCTTGGCAAGATAAAACCCTTTGATTTTCGGGTTTTTTCCGCGATCGCGGGTCAGAGAGTGCTTGACTTGAAGGGCATTTCGTTGTGAGCCGCGGGCCAGTCACTTTTCCCGCTACTGAATCCGAAACGGATACGCCGCCTACAGGAAGTCATGGAACGGCACGTGCCGGTGCAGAGCGGGTAAACAAAGGACCTGAAGATTTTTGTCCAAATTTTACGGAAAATGACTTGCAGATCCCTGTGGCAGTTCATAAAGACCGCGCGCCCTTTCCACGGGCAATTCGGCATGTTTCGACGCAAACTCATCGTTTCCCTAGCCACCTGGCTGTCCTGCTTCGGCAACCTCTGGGCAGGTGGCGGCGAAGGCCATCACGCCCTCCCGCTCTACGCCCCCCAGCTCAACGACTTCGTCACCAACTCGATGGTCATGGTCTGGCTCACCGTCGGCGTGATCGTTTTGTTCTGCCGCGCCGCGACCCGCAAAATGTCGCTCGTTCCCGCCGGTGTGCAAAATTTCGCCGAGTGGGCCATTGAGTCGCTCTATGATTTCCTCGCCGGCCTGATGGGCGACCACCTCACTAAGCGCGTGTTCTGGTTCTTCGGCACGATCTTCTTTTTCATCCTCGTCAACAACTACATGGGCCTCGTCCCCGGCGTTGGCACGGTGGGCTGGAACACCGTCGATGCCAACGGCCAACACGGCTTCATCCCCTTCATGCGCGGTGGCAATGCCGACATCAACATGACCGCCGCGATGGCCTTCACCTTCGCGCTGCTGTGGTTCTACTGGGCGGTCTCCGAAAACGGCCTGAAAGGTTTCCTCGCCCACATCTTCGCGCCCAAAGGCAACTTTGGCGGCCTGATGCTGCTGATGATGGTGCCGATCTTCCTGTTTGTCGGCGTGCTGGAAATCATCTCCATTGCCATCCGACCGGTCGCGCTTTCCTTCCGTCTCTTCGGCAACATCTACGGTGGCGAGCAAACGCTCGAGGCTCTTATGGCTTTGATCCCCAAGGCCTTACAACCTTTCCTCTCATGGCTGCCAGCCTTGCCGTTCTACTTCATGGAGCTGCTGGTCGGCTTCGTCCAGGCCCTCGTTTTCACCCTTCTCTGCGCCATCTTCCTCAAACTCATCTGCGATCACGGAGACGAGGCGCACCACTGACCCCCTTCCCCGATCCGACCATGGCAAAGACCGTGGGGACCGGAGAAACCATAAACAAACCAACCAACTAACACACATGTTCACAAAAGCATTTGCCGTGTCACTCGCCGCTCTCGGTGGCGGAATCGGAATCGGTCTCCTCGGCGCCAAAGCCGCGGAAGCCACGGGCCGCAACCCAGGTGCCGCGACTCCGGTCCTCGTCATCTCGATCATTCTGGCAGCTCTGATTGAAGGTATCTTCATTCTGAGCGCCTTCGCAGTGCCGTTCTAAGCATTCCAAGCCGCACGCGTCGCAAGGCGCGTGCGGCAACGCTTTCCCCAAGTCCGACAACCCTTTCCCATGATCACCTTACTCGCAGCCCAAGCCGCCGGAGATGCCGGCATTCTCGAAACCATCCAGAAGACCTTCGGGCTCAACGCCCCGTTCTTCATCGCACAGGTGATCAATTTCTTCCTCGTCATCTTCGTGCTGAAGAAATTCGCGTTTGGCCCGATCCAAGCGATCCTCGAACAACGCCGCAACCGCATCGCCGAAGGCGAAGAAAAGCTCAAGCGCATCGAGAAACAACTCGCCGAGTCCGAGCAAACCACCGCCGCCGCCATCGCCAAGGCCAACGAGGACGCCGTGCGCCTCATCAACGAAGCCAAGCAGGGCGCCGCCGCATTCAGCGAACAAAAGGCCCAGGAAGCGATCTCCCAAGCCCAGCAAATCCTCGCCAAGGCCGAAGCCGCCGCCAAAGCCGACCGCGACCGCCTCAGCTCGGAGCTCAAGCGCGAATTCGGCCGCCTCGTCGCCACCACCACCGCGCAAGTCACCGGCAAGGTGCTCAGCAACGACGACCAAAAGCGCATCAACGACGAAGCGCTCGCCAAAATCGAAGGCTGATCGCTCAACCCCGTTTTCCCTCTCCCCTTATGAAAGTTTCCAAAGTCGCCGCCGCCACCGCACGCCGCCTGTTCGGGCTCTGCCAGACCGGCGGAAGGCTCGACGAAACGAAACTGCGCACCGTGGTGGCGCGACTCATCGAGTCGAAGCCCCGCGACTACCGCGCCGTGCTGGTCGCACTGCAACGCCTCACCCGCCTTGAGGCCGACCGCCGCCGCGTCACCGTCGAAAGCGCCGTCGCGCTCGATGATGCTTCGCGCCAACGCGTGGTCGATGGCCTCGCGAAAGCCCACGGCCCAAACCTCACCATTTCCTACACCGTCAACCCCGAGCTCATCGGCGGCCTGCGCATCCGCGTTGGCAACGATGTGCTCGACGGCTCAGTGCAAGGCCGCCTCGCCCGCCTTGCCAACGCATTCTGATCCCATTCTCCGCCGAAATCCAACAACGCCAACCAGCAACCCTTCCTTATGAGCAGCATCCTTCAGGAACTCGAACAACAAATCGCCGGCATCACCTCGTCGGTCGAAAAATCCAATGTCGGCACCGTCCGCCAAGTCGGTGACGGCGTGGCCAAAGTGGAAGGACTCTCCGGCGTCCTGCTCAACGAAATGGTCGACTTCGGCGGTGGCGTCACCGGCATGGCACTCAACCTCGAAGAAAGCGAAGTCGGCGTCGTGCTGCTCGGTGATTACTCGGCCGTTAAGGAAGGTTCCGAATGCCGCACCACCGGCAAGCTGCTCTCGGTGCCCGTCGGCGAAGCACTCCTCGGCCGCGTGGTCAACGCGCTCGGTCAACCCATCGACGGCAAAGGCGACATCGCTGCCGCCGCGCAATATCCGATGGAGAAAATCGCACCCGGCATCATCAAGCGCAAATCCGTCACCGTTCCGGTCCAAACCGGCATCATGTCGATCGACGCGATGATCCCGATCGGCCGCGGCCAACGCGAGCTGATCATCGGCGACCGCGCCACCGGCAAGACGACCATCGCCGTCGATACAATCATTTCCCAAGCCCAACAAAACAAGGCCGCCGAGCAAGGCAAGCTGCAGAACCACAAGCCGCTTTATTGCATCTATGTGGCGATCGGCCAAAAGCTTTCGAACGTGGCCCGCATCCAGAAGACCCTCGAGGATTCCGGCGCTATGGAATATACCACCATCGTTTCGGCTTCCGCTTCGGATGCTGCCGCGATGCAGTACCTCGCCCCCTACGCCGGCTGCGCCATCGCCGAGTACCTCATGGATCAAGGCAAGGACTGCCTCATCGTGTTCGACGACCTCTCGAAGCACGCGGTGGCTTATCGCCAAGTGTCGCTCATTCTCCGCCGCCCCTCCGGCCGCGAAGCCTATCCGGGCGATGTGTTCTACCTTCACTCCCGCTTGCTTGAGCGCTCAGCGCGTCTCTCCGATGCCGCCGGTGGTGGCTCGCTCACCGCGCTGCCGATCATCGAAACCCAAGCGGGCGACGTCTCGGCCTACATTCCGACGAATGTGATTTCGATCACCGACGGCCAGATCTACCTCGAAACCGACCTTTTCTACCAAGGCATCCGCCCCGCGATTTCGGTCGGCCTCTCGGTGTCGCGCGTCGGCTCCGCCTGCCAAACCAAAACGATCAAGTCGGTAGCCGGTACCACAAAGCTCGACCTCGCGCAGTACCGCGAACTCCAAGCCTTCGCGCAGTTCGGCTCGGACCTCGATGCATCGACCAAGAAGAAACTCGATCGCGGTGCCCGCATCGTCGAGCTCTTCAAGCAAAACCAATACAGCCCGCTCGGCATGGAAATGGAAGCGGTCTATCTCTTCGCGATGCAAAACGGTTACTTCGACGATGTCGCGGTGGCCGATGTGCGCCGCTTCCAGGCCGCCATGGGCGAGTTCTTCTCGACCCGCAAAAACGACCTGCTCGACAAGATCCGCAACGAAAAGCCCGACCTCAAAAAGGACGCCGCCTCGGTCGACGCCCTCAAACAGGCGATCGAAGACTTCAAGAAGAGCTGGAAATAAGTTAATCGCTCACCGTTAAAAGTTATTGGTTGTTTCAATAATAGCTCAGCCACTTTTAACAAATAACCTCTCACATTTAACTCTTCACCATGGCCAACCTCCGCGACATCCGCCGACGCATCAAGTCGGTCAAAAACACCGCGCAAATCACCCGCGCGATGCAGCTCGTCGCGGCGGCCAAAATGAAGAAGGCCCAGGATCAGGCGCTTGCCGGCCGCGAGTATTCCTCGCACCTCACGCAAGTGCTCTTCGACATCCGCAAGAACTTCTCCGAAGAGTCGCACCCGCTGCTCGAAAAGCGTGAAGGCAATCGCGAGCTGGTGCTGGTGATCTCGACCGACAAAGGCCTTTGCGGACCGCTCAACACGAACCTCGCCCGCAAACTGCGCGCGGTGGCTTCGCCCGATGCGGACTATGTCACCGTCGGTCGCAAGCTGCGCGTGCTGCTCGAAAAACTCGGCAGCAACATCGTCGCCGATTTCGTGGTGAAGGATCCCGTGCCATTCGCACAGACCCGCCCGATCGCGAAGTTTCTCACCGAGCAATTCCTCTCCGGAAAATACGACAAGGTTTCGATCGCCTTCACCAACTTCGTCAACACCCTGCGCCAAGAGCCGGAAGTGGTGACGCTGCTGCCGATCCGCGAACAGGCCAATGCCGAGGTTTTCGGCGCCGAGACCATCACTGCCGACCGCGGGCACGACTTCACCTTCGAGCCGAATGCCGCCGAGGTGCTCGCCGCAATCTTGCCGCTGTATGTGAACTACGAGGTCTTCCAAGCGCATGTCGAATCCCGCGCCTCCGAACACTCGGCACGCATGGTCGCAATGAAGTCCGCCACCGACAACGCGAAGAAATTCATCAAGGAACTCACCCTCGAGTACAACAAGCTCCGCCAAGGCGCGATCACCGCCGAGCTTCTCGAAATCACCACCGCCATGAAGGCGATGGAATAAAAGCCATCACCGGCAACCAGCACACTCCTCTTACTGAACACCGAAAACTTCCCAACCCGCAACCTCCCAATGAGCAACCAAGGTACTATCGTCCAGATCATCGGCGCCGTCATCGACGCCGATTTCTCCCAAGCCACCAAGCTTCCCGAGATCTACAACGCGCTGGAAATCCAGTATGTTCTCAACGGAGTCGACACCAAGCTCGTGCTCGAGGTGCAGCAACACCTTGGCGACGGATGGGTGCGCGCGGTTGCGATGTCCACCACCGATGGTCTCAAGCGCGGCATGGCCCTCACCGACACCGGCAAACCGATCGCCGTGCCTGTCGGCAAACAAGTTCTTGGTCGCATCTTCAATGTCACCGGCGACCTCGTCGATGAAAACGCGCCGATCGCCAACCCGAACCTCCGCTCGCCGATCCACCGCCCGGCACCAACGCTCACCGAGCAATCGGCCACCGCGGAAATTCTTCCCACCGGCATCAAGGTCATCGACCTCATCTGCCCGCTGCTCAAGGGCGGTAAGGGCGGCATGTTCGGTGGTGCGGGCGTCGGCAAGACGGTCGTGATCATGGAGCTCATCAACAACATCGCCAAAGCACACGGCGGTTTCTCGGTGTTCGCCGGCGTCGGCGAGCGTACCCGTGAGGGCAACGACCTCTACTGGGAAATGATCGAGTCAGGCGTTATCGCCACCGAAAAGGATGAGAAAGGCCATGTGAAACTCGACGGCCAAGGTAACCCGATCCTCACCGAAGGCTCGAAGGTCGCCCTCTGCTACGGCCAAATGAACGAGCCTCCCGGCGCGCGTCTCCGCGTCGCCCTCTCGGCACTCACCATGGCCGAGCACTTCCGCGATGAGGACAACCAGGACGTTCTTCTTTTCGTCGACAACATCTTCCGTTTCTCGCAAGCCGGATCCGAAGTCTCCGCGCTCCTCGGCCGTACCCCATCGGCCGTGGGTTACCAGCCAACCCTCTCCGAGGAAATGGCCGCCCTCCAAGAGCGGATCACCTCGACCAACAAAGGCTCGATCACCTCGATCCAAGCGGTCTATGTGCCGGCGGACGACCTCACCGACCCGGCCCCCGCCAACACCTTCGCTCACCTCGACGCCACCGTCGTGCTCGAGCGTTCGCTCGCCGAGCAAGCGCTCTTCCCAGCCGTCGATCCGCTCGCATCGACTTCGAAGGCACTCGCTCCCGAAGTCGTCGGCGAAGAACACTACCGCGTCGCCCGCGGCGTGCAGCAGGTGCTCCAACGCTACAAGGACCTTCAAGACATCATCGCGATTCTCGGCATGGACGAGCTTTCCGCCGAAGACAAACTCACCGTCTTCCGCGCCCGCAAAATCCAACGCTTCCTCACCCAGCCCTTCCACGTCGCGGAAGTCTTCACCAACGTCTCCGGCGTGCTTTGCTCGATCGAAGACACGGTCCGCGGCTTCGCCGAAATCCTCGACGGCAAATGGGACGATGTGCCCGAAGGCAACTTCTACATGAAGGGCGGCATCGACTCAGTCTCGCGCGACTGAAGCAGTTAAAAGTTATCGGTTATCAGTTATTGGTGTTCCAAAACGGCTCATTCACCACCAACAAACAACCCTTAACTTCTAACTCTTAACTTCTAACTCTACCTCCACCATGCCCCTCCAACTCGACATCGTCACTCCCGAGAAGAAAGCCTTTTCGGCGCCCGTGGATCATGTGTACCTGCCGGGCGCGGATGGGGAACTCGGCGTCTTGCCGATGCACGCGGGCCTCGTGACCGCGCTCAAGCCGGGCGAGCTGCGCTACCTTCACAACGGCCAGACGACCACGCTGGCAATCGGTTCCGGCTTTGCCGAAATCACCCAGGAAAAAGTCGTCGTCCTCACCGACATGGCGCTGGGCGAAGATGAGATCGACGAGAAAAGTACCGAAGAAGCGATCGAACGCGCTCAGGAAAAACTCAAGTCCGTCGATCACAGCATGGACGCCGAAGAGGTGGCTTACCTTCAGAGCGTCATCTCGAAGTCGACCGCCGCGCTGCGCTTCAAACGCCGCAGCCATTGATCCGACGCCCGCTGCTGGGCGAATTTTTAGAGCTGCACATCGGCCAGATGCCGCCTGCGCAGATTTGATGATTTGACGCGTATTTTTTTCACGTCATTGCAAACGCACAACAACTCGGTTCATATGGGATTGCCATGAGCCAGCCCACCACCACACACGCCGCACTTGCATCATGGGTTGCGGAAGTCGCCGCCCTCTGCACGCCCGATGCCATCGAATGGTGCGACGGCTCACAGGCGGAATGGGATCGCCTCACCTCATTGATGGTCGAACGCGGCACCTTCACCCGCCTCAATCCCGAAAAGCGCCCGAACTCGTTTCTCGCGCGCTCGACGCCGTCCGATGTCGCACGCGTCGAGGACCGCACCTTCATCTGCTCAAAGCGCCTCGATCAGGCAGGCCCCACCAACCACTGGGCCGACCCCGCGGAAATGCGCGCAACGCTGCGGGAAAAATTCAAGGGCTGCATGAAGGGCCGCCCGATGTATGTGATCCCGTTCTGCATGGGCCCGCTCGACTCGCCATTGGCCAAGATCGGCGTCGAGATCAGCGACAGCCCTTATGTGGTCGTGAACATGCGCATCATGACGCACATGGGCAGCGAGGTGCTCAAGCGCCTCGAGGACGAAGGCGCGGGCCGCATCACCAAAAAACGCGACGGCCATGGTAACTTCAGTCCCTGCCTGCATTCGATCGGCGCGCCACTCGAGCCCGGCCAAAAGGATGCCGCATGGCCGTGCAATGAGGACAAATATATCGTCCATTTCCCCGAGACCCGCGAGATCATGTCCTACGGCTCGGGCTACGGCGGCAATGCCCTGCTCGGAAAAAAATGCCTCGCGCTGCGCATCGCATCGAACATTGCGCGCGAACACAAGTGGATGGCCGAACACATGCTCATCGTCGGTGTGAAGCAGCCCGATGGCCATAAAACCTATCTCGCCGCCGCCTTTCCCTCGGCTTGCGGCAAGACGAACCTCGCGATGCTTATCCCGCCGAAGCCGTATCAGGAAAAAGGCTGGGAAACGACCATCGTTGGCGACGACATCGCATGGCTCTGGCCACACGAGGACGGCAAACTGCACGCGATCAATCCCGAGACCGGATACTTCGGCGTCGCGCCCGGCACTTCGTACGACACGAACCCGCGCGCAATGGAGTCGATCAAGGCCAACTGCATCTTCACCAATGTCGCGCTCACCGACGATGGCGATGTCTGGTGGGAAGGCATGACCAAAGAAGCGCCCGCGCACTTGATCGATTGGACCGGCCAGCACTGGACGCCGGACTGCGGCCGCGTCGCCGCCCACGCCAACGCCCGCTTCACAGCGCCCGCAGGGCAGTGCCCGTCGATCGATGCCGAATGGCAAAACCCCGATGGCGTGCCGATCGATGGCATCGTCTTTGGCGGTCGCCGTGCAACTACGATGCCTCTAGTATTTCAAGCATTCAACTGGAGCCATGGCGTGTACCTCGGCGCGACAATGGGATCGGAAACCACCGCCGCCGCCTTTGGCCAGATCGGCAAGGTCCGCCGCGACCCGATGGCGATGCTGCCATTTTGCGGCTACAACATGGGCGAGTACTTCGGGCACTGGCTCGAGATGCGCCGCTACCTCACCCACCTGCCGCGCTTCTTTCATGTAAATTGGTTCCGCAAAGACGAGAATGGGAAATTCCTCTGGCCGGGATTCGGCGAAAACATGCGCGTCATCGACTGGATCGTCAAACGCTGCAATGGCCATGCCGCCGGACACGAAACACAGATCGGTTGGACCCCCTCGCTCGAGGATTTCAACATCGAGGGTCTCGAAAGCTTCGGCGAAGAAGGCTTCCACCAAGCCATGGCCTTCAACCGCTCGGAGTGGAAAGCGGAACTGGTCAGCCAGGCGGAATTTTTCATCGACCTCTACGACCACCTGCCCAAAGAGCTGGTCTTCCAACGCGAGCTGCTCGCCGCACGCCTTGCGTGAGACCCGATATCAGAAGCTGAAATGCAAGCATAACAGATTTGACCACTGATTGAACAGATTACGCAGATGAAGAAAAATCACCAATTCTTCACCTCTTGAAAATCTGTGCAAATCAGTGCCATCAGTGGTCAAAATCATGAACGAAATCTCGCGATCAAATCTACCCTGCGCGCTGCAGCAACCAGCCGATCAACAAAACCTGCGGCGTGGAAATAAGCGGCAAAGCAAGCGCCGCTTTCCACGATCGCGTGGTCTCACGCAGGCTCAGCAACTCGGTGTAATCGGTCGCCGCGCCAGCCATCAAAAACACAAAGGCATTCCCCGGCGCATGCGCGCGCGTGAGGATGTCGGCGGCGATCGGCGAGGAACCTTCGGAACAAACCTCGATCAATGTCGTGGCAAGCAGCGTAAGAAAAAGTCCGGCAATCGTTGGACCAAACCATTCGGCAAAGGAGGCCTCGGGTACGAAGGCGCGAATCAGGGCGGTCAACACGAAGCCGAACAAAATCCACCGCAACACCATGCGCGAACCGGACACGCCTTCGCGCGCAAGTTTCAGGTAATTCGACCAGCCCGGCTTGAGCGACACCGCCACACCTTTCAACGCAGGACCCATGCGATACCCTACAGGCAGGTCCGTCGCATTCGGATTCGCAGGGATTTTTCCGGCGTTCACCAAACGATCCACAATCCACCCGGTCACAATCGCGACCAAGGCCGAAAGCAAAATGAATGCGAACATCCATTTCCAACCGATCAATGCCGCAAGGATCAGCGTCAATGAAAGCGAGTTCCATGGACTCGCAATGAGAAAGGCAATGGTCTGACCCAACGAAGCCCCGCGTTTGTACAAGCCCATGCCGACCATCAGAATGCCGTGATTGCATAGGTCGAGCATCACGCCCGCACCAACCGCGCGAAAAAGCCCCGACACGGTTCCACCCTTGCCGAGCACCGCGGCGACCAACTCACGCGGAAAGCGCCCGATCACCGCCACCGCCACAATGCCAAACAGCAAGCCCCACCACGCACGGCTCAACAACTCCGCGCAGCCGTGACCATAAGTCATCAACCACTTCGGCGCCGCCGGAAACAGAAAATGCACAGCCATGCCACCCACAAACAAAAGCATCGAACCCCACAGCAAATAGTCGGGCTTTTTTGAGCTGCTATCACCACAACATGATGGCTCCGCCTTCACTTCGGCGGACTCGCTCGAACCACCCTTGCAACACGATGAAGCTTTCATCAGGCCCTTAGCCTAACCCGCCGCGGGCCGATTGTCGAAACCCTGAATGAGGGGGGATTGGGAATTGGGGATCGAAAATAGGCAGGGACCTTTGTCCCAAAGGTCCGCTCCGGTAGGGCGATGCGGCCTCGCAGCGCCGACTCATTCAGAAATTTTAACCGCGAATGAATGCGAATGGACGCGAAGGTGAAGCGTGATTGCAGATCGTGGATCGTAGATTGTGGATTGAAGAAGATGCCGCTTCTTCAAAGGGGAGCGCTGGCGTCCCGCCGGCAGTGTCACGCATCTTGCGGGACAGCTCTTCAACACCCGTAGGGAGGTGCGGCCTCGCAGCGCCGTCTCATTCAGAAAAGATTCACCGCAAAGGCGCCCCCGCCGCCGCCCTGCGGGCTAAGGAGGGCAAGAAGGTCGCAAAGGGACGCGGAGATGAAGAGGTCAATGGTCATCAGTCAATGGACAACCGGGAAGAGAGGTGATGATGTCAGCTTCTTCACCGTAGCTGGAGCATCTTGCTCCAGGCCGTCCTTGGAG
>JBEINR010000176.1:0-2217 GCA_040377995.1 Akkermansiaceae bacterium
CGGTGTCGAGGTCGATCACGCAGATCCCCTCGCCCGATTTGTCTTCGAGCATGACATTGTTCAGCTTGGTGTCGTTGTGAGTCACGCGCTCGGGGATCTCTCCCTTGGCAACGAGATCGAGCAGCCTTGAAACTTCCGGCTCACGCTTGAAGGCAAACTCCAGCTCCGCGAGCACTTCATGTTTGCGGCCCGCGACATCTTCCTCGGCCGCCTTGCGAAGGTTTTCAAAACGCTTCGGGGTGTCGTGAAAGTGCGGAATCGTCTCGTGCAAACGGCCGCCGGGGAGGTCGGCAAGCGCTTGCTGGAACAGGCCGAACGCGCGCGCGGCTTCGTAGGCCTGGCGGGGGTGCTCCACCGCATCGTAGGTGCGGGCACCTTCGACAAAAAGATAGACCCGCCAGAAATCACCCTCCGGCGTCTGATGGTATGGCAAGCCGTCAACCGTCTTGCGCAAGGTCAGCGCGCGGCGGCTGTCGTTGGAGGAATTTTTCGATTCCACATGCGAGGTGACGCGGATGATGTTTTCCATCAGCTCCGGCACATTTTTGAAAATGTGGTGGTTCACGCGTTGCAGGATGTAGCGCACGCGGGTGCCGGCCTGATCATAATTCGCGACAAAGGTGTCGTTGATGTGGCCGCTGCCATAGCGTTCGGCATCGAGCAGAGTGCCGGGCAGGGAAAACGGAGCGACGACCTTGCGGAAGTCTTCGAGGGATGGAGTTACAGATCGGTTTGCCATGATGGTTTGTTTTTATAGACCCATTGATAATAGTCGGCCCGTTGCAGCAGGGATGCGGATTCGGCGTCGAGGAGAACTTTGGTGCGCGGGTGAAACTGCAGCAGCGAGCCCGGAACATTTGCCGTCACCGGGCCTTCGACACTGGCGGCAACGGCCTCGGCCTTGGCTTTGCCAAATGCAAGCAGCAGGCACATGCGGCTTTCCATGATCGTGCCAAGACCCATCGTGATGACATGGTGCGGCACCTGTTCCTCGGCGGTGAAGAAACGCGCGTTGTCGCTGCGCGTGCGTTCGGTGAGGGTCTTGATGCGCGTGCGCGAGGCGAGCGAGGAACCGGGCTCGTTGAAACCCAAGTGCCCGTCGGAACCAAGCCCGAGGATTTGCAAATCGATGCCGCCCGCATCGGCGATCGCTTTTTCGTATGCCGCGCAGTGAGCAGGCACATCGGCGGCAAGGCCATCGGGAATGTGGATCCGCTCGCGCGGAATGTTCACATGCGAGAAAAGGTTTTCCTCCATGAAGCGGTGGTAGGACGCGGGATGATCCGGGCCGAGACCGACATACTCGTCGAGGTTGAAAGAGGTCACTTGCGCGAAGTCGAGACCTTCCTCGCGATGCTTGCGCGCGAGGAGATCATAGAGCTTACAGGGCGTACTGCCGGTAGCGAGGCCGAGCACCGAGTCGGATTTTTCGCGGACCTGACGAGCAACCAGCCTGGCGGCAACTTCGCTGGCTTCTTCGGCGGTGGGTAGGATGATGATTTCCATGGTGGTGATTCAGCGGCCGAGCCGTTTTTGCAGTTTGGTGAAAACATCTTCGCGGAAGCGGGCGATGAAACCATCGACATACTCCGCGATATCGAGCGACTCGTCGCGCACCAGCGGCGTGAGGTCCATCGCAAAGGCAATACTCTCGGCGCGATCGACCGCGTGCGACTCGAAGAAAGTGGCATTCGCGCGGCGGCGACCAAGCACGCCAAGGTCGTAGCGCTTGCCACCGGCAATCTGCGAATCAAACACGCCATTGAGAGCGGCCGCGAGGTTGTCGCGCGAGCCGACATCTTGAACGACTTTTTCGTGATCGCACATCCAGTCGAGATTGCGCCACACCTCGCAGCCATGCACGGCCTCCGGGCGTTGCTCGACGGGCAACGCACGCATCGCCTGAATCGCCGCGATGGTCACGCCGATGTGCGTGTCGTGTTTGTCGGCAGGATTGTGCGTGTAGACCACTCGCGGCCGGGTAGCGCGCAGCACCTCGATCAAATCATCGCGCAGCGCCGTGCCTTGCGGATCCTTGACCGCCGAGCTCGGGAAATCCAGCTGTACCATCGCGCCAATCTGGCCGATCCGCGCCGCAAGTTTCTGCTCCTCGCGCCGGAATTCCTGCATTTGCGCATCGGTGAAGAGATCATAAGAGCCCGTGCGCGCACTGCCCGCACCATTAGTACAAGTCACACCGCCAAACCACTCGCTCTC
>JBEINR010000205.1:0-1860 GCA_040377995.1 Akkermansiaceae bacterium
CATCCGCTCGGTGAAGCCGAATTTCCGCATCGAAGATGTGCCGTTGGATGATCAGCCGACTTTTGATCTGCTCAACCGCGGCGAGACGATGGGCGTTTTCCAGCTTGAGTCGGGCGGAATGGTTGAGACTTGCCGCAAGTATCAGATCGACAGAATTGATGACATCATCGACTTGCTGGCGCTGTACCGACCGGGAGCGATGGAGTTCATCGATCAGATGATCGAGGTCAAGAAGGGTCGCAAGAAGGCCATGTACGAGCATCCCTTGCTCGAGCAGGTCTGCGGCAACACCTACGGGGTGATGATCTATCAGGAGCAGGTGCAAAATGCGGCCAAGCTGCTTGCGGGATACACGCTCGGCGGTGCCGACCTTTTGCGTCGCGCGATGGGCAAGAAGGACCCCGAGAAGATGGCCAAGGAGCGGGGTAAATTTGTCGAAGGTTGCGGCAAGACCAACGGCATCGGCGAGACCTTGGCGGGCAAGATTTTCGAAAAGATCGAAATGTTCGCCGGCTACGGTTTCAACAAATCGCACTCGGCCTGCTACGGTCACATTTCCTACTGGACCGCGTGGCTCAAGGCGAATCATCCGGTCGAGTTCATGGCCGCGTTGCTCTCGAACGAAATCCACAACACCGACAAGATCGGCGTGTTTGTTTCCGAGTGCCATCGCATGGGCATCGAGATTCTGCCGCCCGACCTCAATGCGTCGGGGCTGCGCTTTCGCCCGGCGGCGACGCCCGGTGGCGGCCAGGGGATTCGCTATGGGCTTGCGGCGATCAAGAACTGCGGCGAAGCGGCGATGGCCACGGCGATCGCGGAACGCGAGGCGAAGGGGAGATTTGCTTCACTCGATGATCTCGCGGCGCGGCTCGACTCGAAGGTCGTCAATAAGCGGATCCTTGAAAACCTCGTCAAGGCCGGCGCGCTTGATTGGACCGGTGAAACGCGGTCGGGGATGTTTGCCCGTCTCGAGCAGGTCGTGGCCACGGCCTCTTCGCTGCAACGCGACCGCGCGTCGGGTCAGGTTTCATTGTTTGGCGACATGGGATTTTCCGCACCCGCGCCGAGCTCGAAGAAATCCGACGGCGCGCCAAGTGTGGCCGAGTGGAGCAAGGACGAACGGCTTGCGCACGAGAAGGAATTGCTCGGGTTTTATGTGACGGGTCATCCGCTCGACAAATTCCGCGGTGTGATTGATTCCGATCGCTTCAAGCGCCTGGGGCTGATTGAAGATCTCGATTTGTCGAATCCGCGCGATCGTTTTCCGTTTGCGGGAATGATTCGTTCGCTTGAGGCCAAGGTGACCAAGACCGGCAAGCCATTTGGTGTGTTGGTGCTCGAGGATTTCACCGGGAGTTCCGAGGTCGTTTTGTGGGGTGAGAGTTTTGTGCCAGCGCGCGACGAGGGTCTGCTCGAAGTAGGCAAGATTGTGAAAATGCGTTGTGCGGTGCAGAGCGACGAGCGGACCGGTGGTTTTCGTCTGACCGGATCCGATGTCTCGGAGCTCAAGCCCAAGCGGGCGAGTGCCAATGGCAAGGATGTGCTCGATCTTGTGTTGTGGACCAGCCGTCATGGCGATTGGGACATCGAGGAAATTTCGCGCATTCTTGGCGCGCATCCCGGCAGCACGCCGGTGAGGTTTCACATCCAGAATAGCGCGGGCAAACGCGCCACGGTGGAAGCGGGCGAGGCCTATCGGGTGAAACTTAATCGCGAATTGGAATCAGCGCTGGAGCGTTGGATCGATGCGGATTGAGCCCGAAAACAGAATTTGAAACCACGAAACACACGAAATTTCACGAAAGGCATGAGATTTTCATGTCACGCTTTTTTCACCATTTTGGAAAAGCCATAAAC
>JBEINR010000023.1:0-7867 GCA_040377995.1 Akkermansiaceae bacterium
CATTTTCTTTCTCATTCAAAATTCAAAATTTATCATTCAGCCTTTCCCTTCACCATGTGCACTTCGATCGGTGTGTCCGTGCTCAGGTGCATTTCGCGTTGGGGGAATGGCACGCCGATGCCGACTTCGGTGAAATGTTTCTCGATCATCAGGCGCAGGTCGCTGGCGATCACTGACGAATTGGCGCCTGCGCTCATGTCGATCCAGTAGTAGACGCTGAAGACCATGGCATTGTCGCCGAAGTCTTCGAACACCGCGTAGGGTGCGGGTTCTTTGCAGATGAGCCCATGCCTTGCGGCTGCCTGCGACAGGATATCCATCACCTTTTGTGGCGAGGTGCCGTATGCCACGCCGACCTTGATGCTGCGCCGCACGCGTGAGCTGGTGAGCGTCCAGTTGGTCACGCGGTTTTCCAGAAACAAGGAATTGGGAATCACCGTCTCGACCTCGTCGGCACTGCGGATCACCGATGAGCGTGTGTTGATCTCGGTGACCGTGCCGACAACCCCTTCGACATCGAGGATGTCGCCGACGCGCACCTTGCGTTCGGCCAGAACGATGATGCCGCTGATGAAATTTTTGATCAGCGTTTGCGTGCCGAAACCAAAGCCGATCGCGAGAGCGCCACCAAAGAAGGCAAAAACCGTTAGCGGGATTTTGAGAATCGAAAGTGTGGAAATCGCCAGCGTCAAACCGACAAAGATCATCGCCCAGTTGCGCAGCGTCTTGGCCTGGGCCTCGGCGATGTGTCCGCGCGCGACCATGCTCTTTTGAATCCGTTTGGCGATGAATGAGGCGACTCCGTATCCGATCAGGAAAAACATCAGCGCACGCAGCAGCATGCCAAGCGTCACCGGGATGCGGCCTTTGATCGTTTGTCCGTCGACCTCGACATTTTCCTCGAAGCTCATCACCTCCAGCGACCAGATGCGTGAGATGATCGTCGGCGCATCGCTGGCGAGGCGGCCGAGGCGCGTTATCAGTGTGTCTTCTTGCGGCGTGGGCGTGTGATTGGCGATCCAGCGACGGATCAGTTTTCTTTGCGCCGTGGCCGCTTGGTCGATGCGTTGCAGCATGGTGAGTTGCTCGCTGTGGCTCGCGCGTTGTTCGTTGAGCAGGTCGAAGCGCGGGTCATCGGACGAGATCGATGCCGCGCGTGCTTCGAGCTTGCTGAGGTCGGCCGTGCGGGTGGCGATTTCGCTATCGAGCACATTGCCCCAGGCCTTGAGTTCATCGCTGGTGGCGGCGAGCGCCGCGCGAAGTTTTTCGCGTTCGCTTTCGTTCTTGGCCTTCAGGATCGCGAGGCGATTCTGGTAGGCTTTGAAATTCATGTTCTCGAGCCGCACGAGGCTTTCGAGAGTTTCGATCAGCGACTGCAGCCCCTCGACGCGGCCAACCGTGACCTCGAGCCGGTACTTCGCCATTTCGATCCCTTCGGATGCCTTGTCAGGCCCGGGTGCGGTGCCCGACAGCAAGGCATCGAGTGTGGCCTGTGCCTGACGCCGTGCGACGAAGGCCGGCTTGAGCCGTTTTTCCATCGCTTCGATTTCCTTATGGATCGCTTTTTTTCGCTCTTCGGAAATGCGGCCGATCCTTTCGAGATCCGCCTCGTCGAATGCCGCATTGCTCTGTGCCAGCAGCACCTTGCGCTCGGTCAGCGCGAGATCGATCTTCGCGGCGGCATTCCATTCCCTGAGGTTTTCGGCAGCGCTCTTGATATTCGCCGCGCGACAGGCAAAGAGCCGCGAGCGGATCCGCGCCGCCTCGAGTTTCCACTTGGCGGTGCCATCGGCGGTCGCATCGCTATCGCGCACGGCAAGGATCGCGTTGCTCACGGCATCCTCGGCGGATTTCATTTCGGCGACCGCGCCAGCCAGCAATCCCTCGTAGTTGAGCAGTGAAGATTCATGCGACGAAAGCTTCGCGCGGATCGCATCGCGTTCGTTGAGCAACTCATCGACCATCAGGATCGAGTAAGGCGGCTTGTCGGCAAAGCCGGTCCACGCGGCGCTGGCGTTCTTGGATGCCTCGAGCGCTTTTTTCGCCTCGGCATTCGAATCAAGGTTTTTGAGAAGGCGCGGAATCGTGAGGATGACCTGCTCCAGATCCTGGCGTCGGTCATCGACCTCTGCTTGAGAAATGCCAGGTGGCAAGGCATTCGATGCGCCTTCGGCATCGATCCGCGCAAGGTCCTCGCGCGATTCCTTGAGCCATTGGTCGAACCGTGCGCGCACTTCTTCGGGCTTCTCCGCTGCTGGTTTCTGTGCGCCGGCCAGCGCTTCCTTCACCTGCGCGATCTGCGCCATGGACGATGTCACGCAGGCGCAAATTATTGCGAATGCCACGGTTGCCGATTTGATGCCCGATGTGATGGATCCCGGTTTCATGATGAGTTGATCAAGCTTCGCCGCGTTCGTCGCGTTCGAGTTGGATGCGGTCTTCGAGGTTGCGCGCCTTGACGCGGCTGTTGCGTTTCGCCCAGCGCTCGACCGCCATTTGGCGTTTCTCGGCGCGTTTTTTGAGGGCCGCGATTTCATTTTCGAGGTTGAGGAAACTTGCATGACGCGCGGCATCGAGCGTGCCGGCTTCTACTGCCGCGCGGATCGCACATCCAGCGTCGCTGCGGTGGCCGCAGTCGGCAAAGCGACAGTCGGACGCAATCGCGCTCACGTCCGAGAAACTTTCACGCAGCGTGCCTTCATCCGTCCACATCTGGATTTCGCGCATGCCCGGGTTGTCGATGAGCATGCCACCGCCGGACAACGGCACCAACTCGCGCGAGGTGGTGGTGTGGCGGCCTTTGCCGGTGGCTTCATTGACCTCACCCGTCCATTGCCACTCATCGCCGTAGAGTTGGTTCACAAGCGTCGACTTGCCTACACCGCTCGAACCTACGATGCACATCGTAGTTCCTTTTTTGAGGTATTGCTTCAGCACCTTGAGGCCCTCGCCCTTGAGCGCGCTGGTGACATGCACATCGGCGGCGGGGCAAAGTTCGGCGATGCGGTCCGCCGCCTCGCGATTGGTTTTTTTGTCGCAAAGGTCGGCCTTGTTTACCAGCACCAGCGGCTTGGCCCCGCTGCGTCCGATCAATGCGAAGTAGCGTTCCATGCGGCGTAGGTTGTAGTCCGCACCGGCGTCGGTAACGACCGCCACGACATCGACATTCGCACCGATCACCTGCGCCTGCGAGCTGTTGCCCGGCATCTTGCGTGAAAAGCATGTCTCGCGCGGCAGCCGCTCGCGGATCACATGATCGCGATTTTCATGGCCAAGCTCCAGCGCGACCCAGTCGCCCACCGCCGGCAGCTCGGCATCATTGGCCGCCTCGTGCCAGACGCGGCCGCAGAGCACGACATCGATTTCTTCGCCACCCTCAAGGAAGGCGCCGAAATTGATCGGCGACTCACGGATCAAGCGCGCGGGGACCAAGCCCTTGGCGCGGTGCGGCGCGAAGGCTTTTTCGAAAAACGGATTCCATCCAAGCTCTTTGAGAGTCATCCGCCATCAATTTGCATCACAAGCCGCGCGCTGTCGATGCCTCATCACCCGAGGATTTCGGCGACAAGCTTCTCGAGCTTCACGATGTCGGCCGAAAATGCGCGGATCCCCTGCGCGGTCTTCTCGGTGGCCATCGCGTCTTCGTTGTGCATGAAGCGGAAGGCGCTTTCGTCGAGGTGGATCTTTGTGTGCGCGCTGGCCTTGGCGCTGGTTTCGTTGAGCCGCTCGGCGACCGGCTCGGTGCTGGATTGAAGCTCGTTGAGCAGGCCGGGGCTGATCGTCAAAAGGTCGCAGCCAGCCAGCGCGAGGATCTCGCCCTTGTTGCGGAACGACGCGCCCATGACCTCGGTTTTGTAGCCGAATTTTTTGTAGTAATCGTAAATGCTGCGCACCGAAAGCACTCCCGGATCTTCCTCGGCAGTGAAATCCTTGCCGGTCGCGGCCTTGTGCCAATCGAGGATGCGCCCGACGAAGGGCGAGATCAGCTGCACGCCCGCCTCGGCGCAGGCGACGGCTTGGGCGAATGAAAACAACAGGGTGAGGTTGCAATGAATGCCCTCTTTTTCCAGCACTTCGGCGGCCTTGATGCCCTCCCATGTCGAGGCGATCTTGATGAGGATCCGATCGCGCGAGTGGCCTTCGGCTTCGTATGCGGCGATCAACTGTCGGGCTTTTTCAATCGTGCCTTGGGTGTCGAACGACAGGCGGGCATCGACTTCGGTCGAAACGCGGCCGGGCACGATCTTGAGAATTTCCAAGCCAAACAAAATCAGGATGCGATCGAGAATGGCCGACATCAACGCCACGCCCGTGAGGCCGCTCGAGCGTTTTTCCTCCACCGCCTTTTCGACGAGATGGCGGTACTCGGGCTTGGCGGCCGCCTGCAGAATCAGCGACGGATTGGTCGTCGCGTCCTGCGGCTTGAAGGTCTTCATGGATTCGAAATCTCCCGTGTCGGCGACGACGGTGGTGAATTTTTTCAGCTGCTCGAGTTGGTTGGCGCCCATCGCGGCAGACCCTAGTCAGCATGCGAGCGGCTGCAAAGGGGAAATCCGCAGACACGCCATGATGGGGGGCGTATGCCATTTCGGCTTCACGCCGATCGATTTTCACCTAGAGTCGCATCATGGATGCCGGCATTCGCGAGCGACTCGACGAATTCATCCGCCGCAAAGGCCTGCGGCGGACGACCCAGCGCGATGCGGTGATCAGCTCGGCATTTTCCAAGGACGAGCACTTCACCGCCGAGGAACTCTATGAGCGGGTCCGCAAAAAACATCCGGATGTTTCGCGCGCGACGGTCTATCGCACGCTGCTCCTGCTGGTCGAGGCCGACCTCTTGCGCTCCATTGACCTTGGCGAAAATCAGACGACCTACGATCCGAACTTTCACGACAAGCCCTCGCACAACCACTTGCTCTGCATCGACTGCGGACGCGTCGTGGAGTTTGAGGACGCACACATCGATTTGCTCAACGACTGCGTCACCCGCCGACTCGGTTTCAAGCCGCTGCGCCAAACCCTCAAGATCGAAGGCTCTTGCGAACAACTCCGCCGCACCGGCCGCTGCCCGAATCTCATCGCCGCAAGGCTCAGCGGCAAACGCCTGCGCAAAAAACGCTGAGAAGGTAGGGCGCCGCGGCCTCGCGGCGCCGATACTTTCAAGAGAGATGTTTGAACCGCGAATGGACGCGAAGGAACGCTAATGGGAGAGAAGAGGGAGATCGTGGATTGCTGATCGTGGATCGCGGATGAAGAGGCGCTTCGCGTTAGGGAGGTACGACACTCTTGTCGTACTCTTTGGAAGAAGCAGCTTCTTATCTAGCTTCTTCTGTCTCGAAGTCTTCTGTCTTCTCCCTCAAACCCCCGGCCATTGCGGGTGGGTTGATTGACGGAACCTCGAGGGTGGCACCTGGTGCACGGATTTGAAGACGCGCGAAAAATGAAAGGCATCGCGAAAGCCCATCATCGCCGCGACGGTTTTGACCTTCACATTGCCGTCGAGCAGCAGGCGTGAGGCGTGATCCATCCGCAGGCGGGTGAGAAATTGATAAGGGCTTTCATCGTGATAGCGCGAAAACAAACGGCACAGGTACGGGGCATCGATGCCGCAATTTTCGGCGATCGCTTCCAGCGACTCGAGCTCGAGGAAATTTGCTTCGATGAATGCGCGCGCGTTGGTGAATTTCGTAAATGCCGGCGATGCGGTGTTCACCGGATCGGCCGCATCGTCGCGGAACATCATCAGCAGCTGGCGCGTGATCAATGAGCACAGCGGCGCCGCCAGCTCCGACTTGCGCACACCGCGATCGATCAACTGGTCGAAGCTGCGGCGGATCGGCACGCTTTTCAAACATCGCACCACCATGCCCGGCTGGATGCCGCAGGAGGCGAGAAATTCTCCCACCCCGTACCCGGTGAACCCGACGAAGTACTTGCGCAGCGGGCTGGTCGCCGAGCTTTCGATCCGCTGGCCGATCCCCGGCCCATAAAGATAGAAGCTGCCCGGGCTCAGCTCGTAGTCACCGCCATCGAGATGCAGCGTGCCGTGGCCGCGATGCACGAACTCAAGGCAATGCCACGGAAAGTTGCGACGATCGATGCGGTAATCGCGCCGGCAACGCTCGAAGCCGCCAAACACCACTCCGAATTCCTCCCGCGGTTCCTCCTCCAGGAAAAACAAACGCGAGGACTCGACCTGCCTCGAAAGATACGAACTCGGCTTGCGACTCGCGCTCACACTCGAAAACTGATGAGTGCGCCCTGCCGAATCAATCCAAAAATATGCATGATTCTAGAAATCATCATGCCGATACCCAGTGGCGGATTTCGTCGGATTTCATGGAATTTTGCTGACAAATTCGGTCGATGCGTGATGATTGGAGCACTTCGTTTCCAACAAATTATTTACATGAAGAAATCATCTTATCCAAAAATCGGCATCCGTCCCGCCATTGATGGGCGCCTTGGCGGCGTTCGTGAATCGCTTGAAGAGCGCACCATGCAACAGGCCCGTGCGGTCGCGGCCTTGTTTTCGGCCGAGCTGCGTTATCCCGACGGCTCGCCGGTCGAGTGCGTGATTGCCGACACCTGCATCGGCGGCGTGCGCGAAGCGGCCGATTGCGCCGACAAGTTCAAGCTCTCGAATGTTGGCGTCTCGCTGACCGTCACGCCCTGCTGGTGCTACGGCTCGGAAACGATGGACATGGATCCGCACACGCCGAAAGCCGTGTGGGGCTTCAACGGCACCGAGCGTCCCGGCGCGGTGTATCTCGCCGCGGTGCTCGCGGGCCACACGCAGAAGGGCATCCCGGCCTTCGGCATTTATGGCCGCGATGTGCAATCGGCCGATGACACCAAGATCCCCGCCGATGTGCGCGAGAAACTGCTCGGCTTCGCCCGTTGCGGATTGGCGGTCGCGTTGATGCGCGGCAAGAGCTACCTTTCGATCGGCGGCACTTCGATGGGCATCGCCGGATCGATCGTCGATCTCCCATTGTGGGAAAAATGGCTCGGCATGCGCGTTGAAGCGATCGACATGACCGAAGTCGCCGGCCGCATGAGCAAGGGCCAATACGATGCCGCCGAATATGAAAAGGCGCTCGCGTGGGTGAAGGCGAATTGCCCCGAAGGCAAGGACTACAACTCGGCGGAAAAAACCCGCGACCGCAAGCAGCTCGATGCCGAATGGCAGGACAGCGTGAAAATGGCGCTCATCATGCGCGATCTGATGGTTGGAAATCCGAAGCTCGCGGAAATGGGTCTCGGCGAACAAGCGCAAGGCCACAATGCCATCGCCGCCGGCTTTCAAGGTCAGCGCCAGTGGACCGACCATTTCCCCAACGGAGATTTCCCCGAAGCGATTCTCAACTCGACCTTTGATTGGAACGGCAAGCGCGCGCCGTACATCGTCGCCACCGAGAACGATGCGCTCAACGGCGCAGGCATGCTCTTCGGCAACCTGCTCACTCACAGCGCGCAGATTTTCGCCGACCTCCGCACCTACTGGAGCCTCGATGCGATCCAAACTGCCAGCGGCGAAAAACTCAGCCACCCGCTCGTTGCCGATGGCATCCTGCACCTGATCAATTCCGGCCCGGCCGCGCTCGATGGCACCGGCGAACAGACCGATGCGGATGGCAAGCCGACGATGAAACCATTCTGGGACATCTCCGATGCCGAAGTCGAAAAATGCCTCAAGGCCACTACCTGGCATCCGTCGATCACCGAGTATTTCCCTGGCGGTGGATGGAGCACGCGCTACCGCACCCGCGGTGGCATGCCCGCCACGATGATCCGTCTCAACCTCGCCGGCGGTCTCGGCCCCGCGCTGCAGATTGCCGAAGGTTACACCATCGACCTGCCG
>JBEINR010000193.1:0-2044 GCA_040377995.1 Akkermansiaceae bacterium
CCCGATTCGAGATACGAAAGCACCTCGGACTTGAGCGATCCGTAAAAATTTCCATGCACGGTCGCGTGCTCCAGAAAATCCCCAGCATCCAAACGCTTTTGGAAATCGGCCCGATCAAGAAAATGATAGTCGCGGCCATTCACCTCACCCGGCCGCGGCTCGCGCGTCGTGCAGGAAATCGAATAATGAACCTCACCCATCTCCGCCAGTTTTCGGCACAAGGTGGTTTTTCCCGAGCCCGATGGACCCGATACAACGAGTAAAATTCCCAAGCGTCCGGACATGCCAGTCATGATGCCCATGCCCGCGCCGCTGGCAATCCGCGAGTGACCGAAACTTCAGCGCCGGCACTTCACAAGCAAGTCACCAAGAAAGCGCGTGATGTCCACCAGCGCGTCGCGGTACTCGGAGTTGCCCAGCGGCGCGAGATCCGCACGGCAGCACTCAAGCAAATCCAACGCCACCTCGACCGCCGACTCAATCGAAGCATCGTATCCATCCACGCCCAAAAGCTCCGGCAAATCGAGCGACTCGTGATCGCTGATCAGCTGCGACGGCATCTCCCGCTGCGACTCGCTCGCGGTCTCAAGCAAATTCAAAATAGGCAAGGTCAGCTTCCCCTTCACCAAATCGGTACGCAAAGTTTTGCCCACCACTTCCTCCGACCCGACCAAATCAAGGCAGTCGTCGTAAATCTGATACGCGGTTCCCAAGCGCATGCCATAATCGTAAAGCCGATCCGCATCCGCCGCGCTCATTCCCGACAGCGTGCCAGCCAAACCACTCGAAGCCGCAAACAAGGCACCGGTCTTCATGCCGATGACCTTGAAATAATCATCCTTGGTAAAAGTCGGATCAAAGCGCCGCTGCGTTTGGATGATCTCACCCTGGCATACTTCCCGCGCGGCCTTGCCGACCTTACGGCAAATTTCGATGCTGTTGAAATCCGTCGCCAAAGTAAGAGCATGCGAAAACAAGGCATCACCCAACAACACCGCCAAAGAATCACCCCACTTCGCATTCGCGGTCGGCACCATACGCCGCGTCACCGCATCATCGATGATATCGTCATGCACCAGCGTCGCCATGTGGATCAACTCAAAGATCACGCCGAGCTTGATGTGATCATCATTCACGCCACCTGCCGCACCGCCGATCAAAATAGAGAGCGCCGGCCGAATTCGTTTGCCCGAAGTGTTGCACACATAGGCGATGTACGGCTCGATCGCCGAATCAAAGCCACGCACCTGCTCACGGATCTGGACCTCCACCCGCTCCAAATGCGGGCGGACCAATTCGAAGGGAAAAAGATTTCCGCCGGAAGGCGTCGCGTCGGTGGCCATGCTCAAGTGCCGCGAACAAGCCACAATCCCGCCACATCCGCAATGCGGATCTTGCCACACAACGCGGAAATGCCCCAATCGACTTGCCGTGGAATCATCCGCGGCACATAACTCACCCATTCGCATGAACATCGAGCCGATCGCCACGGTCAGCACTTGCTTCGGCAGCAAGTTCGCCACTCCGCGTCAACCCGGCCTCTGCCCGAGCGCGTGGGGCGAGCTGATTTTTCATCCATCCTACCGCAATGCGGATTCGATCCGCGGTCTCGAGGGCTTCTCCCACCTCTGGCTCATTTTCGGATTTCACGAAACAATCGAGCAAGGTTGGAAACCCACCGTGCGCCCACCCCGCCTCGGCGGCAACGAACGCGTTGGCGTCTTCGCCAGCCGCTCCACATTTCGACCCAACGGACTCGGCCTTTCGTTGGTGACACTCGAAGGCATCGACACCACCTCGCCCGATGGACCCATCCTCAAACTTGGCGGCATCGACCTGATCGATGGCACTCCCATCTACGACATCAAACCCTACCTCCCTTACGCCGAAGCCATCCCCAATGCCCGCGCCGGATTTGCGCATGAGGAAATCCCGAGACTCAAAGTGGAAATCGAAGAGAACGCCGAAAACGATTTCAAAAAACTCCCCACCCGAGCCCAAAATCTCATCCTCGAAGCGCTCTCCCTCGACCCACGCCCCGCCG
>JBEINR010000169.1:0-2255 GCA_040377995.1 Akkermansiaceae bacterium
CAACCAGGTCATGCTCGATGCGATCCGCGACCACTACCTGGACACCGGCGTCGCGATCTCAATGAAGCCCGCCGGCGGCATCCGCACCGCAAAGCAAGCACTGCAATTTCTGGTCGCCGTAAAGGAAACGCTCGGTGATGCATGGCTCAACAACACACGCTACCGCTTCGGCGCGTCGGCCCTGCTCAACGACATCATCCGCCAAATCGAAACCCAACGCAGCGGCGCCTACCAAGCCCCATGGGCTTTCAGCGAAGACTCATCCGGATACTGACAAAACAACCGAAAAATCCCGCGAATTTTTTCTCCATGCTCACCCTTCTGAAAATCCGCAACTTGGCACTTGTCGATGAACTCGCATGGGAACTCGGCGCCGGACTCATCGGCGTGACCGGTGAAACGGGCGCCGGCAAATCCGTCATCGTTGGCGCGCTCAAACTCGTGCTCGGCGAACGCGCCGACAAGTCGCTCATTCGCACTGGCGAAGATCAATGCCTCGTCGAGGCGGTCTTCGAACTCACGCACACAGCCGGCATCAACCCGATCCTCGAAGAAGGCGGCCTTGGACCCTGCGACGACAACCAACTCATCGTCCGCCGCACAATCGGCCAATCGGCAAGCCGCCAGTTTGTCAACGACTCGCCGGTCACACTCGCATTGCGCAAACGCCTCGGCGAGCACCTCGTCGATCTCCATGGGCCGCACGACCACCAGTCATTGCTCTCGGCCGACCGCCAACTCGCCATGCTCGATGCTTACGCAGGATCGGAAAACCAACTCGCAAACTATCGCGAAACCTACCGCGCATGGCGCTCGAAAAACGCGACGCTCGAGGAACTCCGCAACGAGGAAAACGCCACCGAACACGAAATCGATTTGCTCAAACACCAGATCAGCGAAATCGACGCAGCACAAATCAATCCCGCCGAAGAACAGGATCTCGAAGACCGCTGGCGCCGTGCCAACAATGCCAGCCGCCTCATGGAATCCGCCGCCGCCGCGATCTCCACTCTCAATGGCGAAAATGGCATCCTCGACCGCCTCGGCGAACTCCAACGCCTCGTTCGCGATCTCGAAAAACTCGACCCCTCGATCAGCGAGAAAACCGCCTCGCTCGAGACCGCCGCGGTCGAGCTCCAGGACCTCGAAGGAAATTTGGCCGACTACACGCAAGAGCTCGAAATCAATCCCGCCGAGGCCGAAACACTCGCCGAGCGCGTGAACCTCATCGAATCACTCAAACGCAAGTACGGTCCCTCACTCGCCGATGTGCTCAACCGCCGCGACAACGCGGCCGCTCGACTCGACTCGATCGAAAATCGTAGCGACAAGATCGAGCAACTCGAACGCGAAGTCGCCGAAGGTCGCAAGGCGCTCGATGCCGCCGGTAAGACCCTCGCCGCAGCACGCCGCAAGACCGCACCCAAACTCGCCAAGGAAATTTCCACGCAGCTCAAGGATCTTGGTTTCAAGCAATCGTCTTTCGAGATTCCGCTCAACTCGCTTGCCGACCCCGGCCCGCACGGCTTCGAGTCTGCCGATTTCCTCTTCGGCCCCAACCCCGGCGAACCGCTCATGCCACTGCGCCAAATTGCCTCATCCGGCGAAATCAGCCGCGTGATGCTTGCCATCAAATCCGCCCTCGCCGAACAAGATGACACGCCGCTCATGGTCTTCGATGAAATCGACGCCAATGTCGGTGGCGAAGTCGCGCGTGCCGTCGGCGCAAAAATGGCAGCACTTGGAACGCGCCATCAGGTAATTGCCATCACCCACTTCCCGCAAGTCGCCGCCACCGCTTCCCATCACTTCGTCGTGGAGAAGGAAGTTAGCGCCGGCCGCACCCGCTCACGACTCTTCCCCGTTGCCGGTGAAACCCGGATCCAAGAGCTCGTCCGCATGCTCGGCGGCGGCGGAAAACAAGCCCGCGCCATGGCCGCATCCCTGCTCAACCCCGCAGGGTAAAAAAACAAGCAAACGGGTAAGAAAACAACCAAAGCGACTAGGCAATTGGAACCACCAACCTCCATGATTTCCCTAATCTTTACAATTTCCCAGACAAATTGTAGAGATTCTCCTTGCGGTCTGGGTTCGTCGTGGTTATTGGTGGGGCATGAGCAGCAAGCGATGGTTAGCGCCGTGGAAGGATTCGGCGGAAAAGCCGGCGATTTACCATTGCATCAGCCGTGTGGTGGATCGGCGGTTTGTGTTTGAGCAAGCCGAGCGCGAGAAGTTTCGGGCCTTCATGCGCATGC
>JBEINR010000009.1:0-12089 GCA_040377995.1 Akkermansiaceae bacterium
ACGCGCGCCGCCCGCGCGTTCGACCCTTCGGGCCACGTCACTCGCTGAGCGAGCTCCTGTCCAAAACATTCAATTTGTCTGGGAAATAGTATGAAGACAATCACCTTGCGATACTGTCATTCAACTTGTCTGGGAAATAGCATGAAGACAATCACCTTGCGATACTGTGAAACCGTGATACACATAGTTTCTATGAAAAACATCACTCTCGCCCTTGATGAGGACACTTACCGCAAGGCCCGCATCGCCGCCGCGCGCCGGGACGCTTCTGTCTCTTCCTTGGTGAAACAATACCTCCAGACCCTCGCTGCCACGGAAGCAGGGTCCGAAAAACCCGCCCACGAGCTGGAATCCTTGCTCGCGGAAATCGCCCAACGCCACCCCGGCTTCACCTGCCGTGACAACCTTTCCCGCGAAGCCCTCTACGAAAGCCGCCGCTGATGGTCTTCGTCGACACCAACATCCTGCTTTACGCCATTTCCACCCATCCAAGTGAGGCGGAGAAGAATCAAAAAGCCAGGGCGATCCTCAGTGGCTCGGACCTCGTGTTTTCAGTCCAGGTCTTGCAGGAATTCTATGTTCAAGCGACCCGCCCCACCCGCACCGACCCATTGACCCACGAGGAAGCCACCGCACTCATTCAATACTGGCTCCGCCACCGCATCATCCCAATCACCGTTCAGGTCATGCAGGATGCCCTCGACATCATGAAACGCTACCAGACCTCTTACTGGGACGCCGCCATCCTCGCCGCCGCCGCCTCCGCAGGCTGTTCCGATCTCTTATCCGAAGACCTCAACCCCGGTCAAAGCTACAACAGCGTCCGCGTCATCAACCCCTTTCTGAAAAACTGATTTCGTGCGCATCGCCCTACCGGGCATTCATGAAGTGTCCCGTAAGATGCGTGACACGGTCGGCGGGACGCCGGCGCTCTCCTACGAAGAAGCGGCTGATCATGCGCGCGGACCTTTGGGGACAAAGGTCCCTGCCTGTTTGTCATCCACGCACCCTTCACATTCGCGTCCATTCGCGGTTTGAAATCTTTCTTTAAAGAATCGGCGCTGCGGGCCGCATCGCCCTACCGGGGTGGAGGGGTGGGCTAGTGCAAAAATTTCCCTTTTTTAACCTTTGCGTAATTTTTTCCCTTGCGCGGTTGGGAAATATGCGTTACTTATCCTTCGTCGCAAGACAAGGCGGTCCGACTGAGATGCCCTTCAGGTTATTGGGTTTTTCCTGCTGGGATGATCGGTCGGGCCGCTTCTTTTTTACCGAGCTGGCCGATGGCGAGCTGATCCGCCCCACCGCCCCAGACGGGCATTTTCCCGCGAAATGGGGATTGGGCCGCTGCCGCAAATCTGCTAGAAGTGAGCCATGAGATTGATCCGATTTGGTGATTCCGGCCGCGAAGAGCCGGGGGTTTTGCTGCCGGACGGGCGGCGGGTGGATGCCAGCGGCGAATTTCATGATTACGACGAGGGGTTTTTTGCCTCGGGCGGGCTTGAGGGCTTGGCCGAATGGGTGGCGGATGGCTGCCCGGGCGGGGCCTTGATCGATCCCGCGGCGCGGCTTGGCCCGCCGGTGAACCGGCCATCGAAAATTGTCTGCGTCGGGAAAAATTATTTGGATCATGCCAAGGAAATGGGCGGCGAGATTCCCTCCGAGCCTGTGCTTTTCATGAAGGCGAGCAGTGCGTGGAGCGGTCCGCACGACGATGTGATCATTCCGCGTGGCGGCACCAAGACGGATTACGAGGTTGAGCTGGCTTTGGTCATTGGCCGGACAGCGTCCTATGTCGACGAGCTTGAGGCGATGGATCATGTCGCGGGATACTCGGTGTTTTGCGATTACTCCGAGCGGGCGTTTCAATTGGAGAGCAGCGGTCAGTGGACCAAGGGCAAAAGTGCCGACAGTTTTGCGCCGATGGGGCCGTGGTTGGTGACGGGCGATGAGGTGACTGACCCGCAGAAACTTCGGCTGTGGTGCAAGGTGAATGGCGAGCTTCGGCAAAACAGTTGGACCGGCGACATGATGTGCTCGGTGCGGCAGTTGGTCGCATACATTAGCCGCTTCATGACCTTGTTGCCGGGCGATGTGGTCGCGACCGGCACGCCGGCGGGCGTGGCCTTGGGCATGTCGCCGCCGCGCTACCTGCAGGCCGGGGATTTTGTCGAATGTGGCATCGAGGGCCTCGGGGAGTTGGCGCAACGCGTGGTGGCGCATCGTGAAACATGAAGGCAGGTTTTTCCAAAACTTGGAGAGCCTTGCTTTCGTGGCCGAAACCACCGGGCGGCACGCGCTACGCCGCGTGTCATTTTTGCGACACGCTGCATGAAGCTTCACCGCTTGAAGAAGGTGCTGCGGCACGCTGCACCCGCTGCGGCACGGTGCTTTACCAGAACCGCGTGGCTTCGCTGACAAGAGCCTCGGCGTGCTCGCTTGCGGCGTTGATCCTGATGGCGCTCGCGCATGTGTTTCCCTTTCTCACGATGGATGCCGCGACGCTGCGCAAAAGCCTCACGCTGCTTGGCGCGGCGGTGGCGCTGATCGATGAAGGCACGCCCGTGCTTGGCATCTCGATCGTGCTTTTCACCATCGTCGCGCCCTTTGTACTGGCCGGCGGGATGCTGTATGTGAGCCTGCCCTTGATGTTTGGCCGCCTGCTTCCCGGCTCGTTCACGATCGCGAAGTGGATGCACCTGTGCGAGCCATGGAACATGGTCGAAGTTTTTCTGCTCGGCGTGCTGGTGAGTTTGTTGAAATTGGCGAAGGTGGCGGATGTCACTTTCGGCATCGGCTTCTGGGCCTTTGCCGGTGTGATGCTTTGCATGGCATTTGCAGTGGCGGGCATCGATCGCGAAGAACTTTGGGACCGCATGGAGGTAGCGCGAAGATGAAGGAGCATTTTGAAAAAGCGGCCGATCGCGGGCTTGCTGGCTGTCATGTCTGCGGCCGTGTGGCGGAGGTGGCTTTGGGGAATTGCCCGCGTTGCGGCAGCAAGCTCGAGCTGCGCAAACCCAACAGCATCCAGAACACCGTGGCGCTGATGGCGGCGGCGGCAGCTCTTTACATTCCCTCACACATCCTGCCGATCATGACCGTTGTCGAGCTCGGTGTGGTCACGCCCAACACAATCATCGGCGGCATGATGACCTTTTGGCGCACCGGCGCCTACCCGATCGCGATCGTAATTTTCATCGCCTCAATCCTCATTCCGATCCTCAAAATCGCGGCTCTGAGCTGGCTCTGCGCGGCTGCGGCCGGCTGGATCCACCCCTCGCCCACGGCGCTTGGCAGGCTGCACGGAATCACCGAGCTGCTCGGCCGTTGGTCAATGATCGACATTTTCGTGGTCGGCATCCTGGTCTCGCTGGTGCAGTTGGGAAACTACATGAGCATCACGCCCGGGCCGGGAGCGCTTGCATTTGCAGGGGTGGTCATGCTTACCATGTTCGCGGCGATGAGCTTCGAGCCCCGCCTGCTGTGGGACCGGCTCGATGAAATGGCCGAGGATCCACCGCCATCGAAAGACCTAAGCCCTTGAGCGACACCCCGACATCACCAAAAGCACCCAAGCCCGAGATCCAGCGTGCCAAGCGCTGGAATGCGGTCTGGGTCGTGCCGATCGTGGCCCTGCTCCTCGGCATCTGGTTGCTCTATCGGAATTTCACCGCGCAAGGCGAGGTCGCTCATGTGCGCTTCGAAACTGCTGACGGCATCGAGGCGGGAAAAACCGAAGTGCGTTGCCGCTCGGTGAAGGTCGGTATGGTGCGACATGTGAAACTGGCGGATGATTTGAAATCGGTGATGGTCGATGTCGAGATCGATCGCGATGAAGAGGATCTCTTGCGCAAAGGCACGCGCTTCTGGGTCGTGCGGCCACGGATCACCGGCACTGAGCTTTCAGGCGTCTCGACGCTGATCACCGGTGCCTACATCGAGCTCGATCCGGGCCCGTCGGATGCGCCGCTGAGCGAAAATTTCAAAGGCCTTGAAACACCACCGGCGACAAACCGCAATGTGCCGGGCTTGCGGCTCACGCTCGTCGCCGATCAGGCCGGATCGCTGGTCACCGGCGCGCCAGTTTATTTTCGCGGATTCGAAGTCGGCCGCATCGAAGGCCGCAAGTTGAGCAAGGATGGATCGCTGGTCAGTTACGATGCCTTCATCAGCAAAACTTACAGCGGATTGGTCACGGAAAACACGCGCTTCTGGAACACCAGTGGCATCGACATCAGCGCCGGCGCCGATGGCTTCAAGCTGCGCACGCCATCATTCCAAGCGATGATTTCCGGCGGCGTTTCCTTCGGCGTGACCCAAGGCGAGGAGCCCGGCATCACCGCAACCGACGGCCGCTCGTTCACGCTCTACAAGGATGAGGAAGCGGCAAAAAAATCGTCCTTCGATCCGACGATGCGCCTGTTGTTGCTGTTTGATCAAACCGTGCGCGGACTTAATGAAAGAGCTCCGGTGGAATACCGCGGCATCACCATCGGCCGCGTGTCGCGCATTTCCTTCGACCTCATGCCCGGCGCACAAAACATGTCGGTGCCGGTGTTGATCGAGATCGATCCGCGCCTGATGGTTCCGGAAAATCCGAACAAGGAAAAAGATGCCGACATGGCATTCATCCGGCAGGCGGTCGACAAAGGCCTGCGCGGTGCGTTGAAAACCGGCAGCCTCATCACCGGCGCGCTTTTTGTGGATCTTGATTATTACGACGATGTTGTGCCGCGAAGCATGGGCAAGGTCGGCGAGTTCGACACCGTGCCGACGGTTTCATCGGGCCTCGCGCAGCTTGAGGCGAAAATTTCCGCCGTGCTCGACAAGTTCCAGGCATTGGAAATCGACAAGGCGGTGACCGGCATCGGTGCGGCAGCCAAAGAAATCGAAGCGACCGCCGCCGCCACACGCAAGTCGGTCTCGAGCCTTGGACCCGATGGCCCGATGCAAGGCGACATGCTGCGCGTGCTCGACGAACTGCGCGCGTCGCTGCGCTCGCTCAAATCGGTCACCAACACCATCGAGGAGAAACCCAACTCTCTCATCTTCGGCCGCGAGTCGTCGAACAATCCGGTGCCGAAAGCCGCCCGCTGAAACATCCACCGCCGCCATGATCACCCGCACTCTTTCCCTGCTCATCGGCATCCTGCTCGCGGGCTGCGCCACTGCTCCGAAATCATTCTATGTCCTCACCGCCGACGGATCCGCGCCCTCGGGCAGCGGCATGGGCATCGGCGTTGGGCCCATCGCGTTGGCCGAATACATCGACCGACCAAACCTCGTAATCGCCGAATCACCCAACCAACTCAGCATCGCCGACGATCACCGCTGGGCCGGCGACCTTGCATCATCGGTGGCACGCGTCACCGCAGCCAACCTCGGCCGCCGACTTGGCACCGGCAATGTGCGCACCTACCCATGGCGCGATGACAACGGCCTGCGGTATCAAGTGACCATCGACATTCGCCAGCTTCACGGATCAGGCGATGGCCATGCGGTCATCGAAGCCGGCTGGCGCCTCTATGCCTTGCCCGAACGCAGGGTCGCTGCGGCAAGAACCTTCGTCGATCGCGAGCCATTGCAAGCGGACGGCTACCCGGCACTCGTCGCCGCGCAATCGAAGTTGCTCTCGAGGCTCGCCGCCGACATCGCATCGGCGATGAAGTAATCCGCAAGCGAGACGCAAAAAATTTTTCAAGCGGCGATCATGCTCAAAGTTTACGGATATCAAAAATGCAGCACCTGCCGCGACGCACTCAAATGGCTCGACGCGCATGACATCAAGCACGAGGTCAAAGCCATTCGCGAAACCCCGCCGACAAAAACCGAACTCAAGGTCGCCCTTGATGCCGCGAATGGTGACCTGCGAAAAATTTTCAACACCTCGGGCATGGACTACCGCGCACTCGGACTCAAGGACCGCCTGCCAAACATGAGCGAAAACGAGGCGCTCGAAATGCTCTCGACCCATGGCAATCTCGTGAAGCGCCCCTTCGTCATCGGCGATGGAAAAGTGCTCGTCGGCTTCAAAGAGCCGGCATGGAAAAGCGCGCTGATGAAGTGAGGGCGGCCGTAAAGCCGTGTCGTTGCGCCCCTTTCGGCGAGCGCCCAACGCTGAAAAACAGCACAATTTCCCATTGCGCTGTTCTCTTTTTGGATTACAATCTCACAACGATGATCAAAAGCTTCGCCGATGCTTTGACCGAAAAAGTCTTTCTCGGCGAGGATTTGACGAGGAAGGAAGCCAGGTCGTTGGGTGACATTCGCCTCAGCAAGGCGCAAGAACGACTCGTCGTCCTTCATCATTCAACCGAAAAAGACCTAATGAAATTTCACGCACTCCATTACCACAGTCTACGCGGCACTCGCAGGTATTCCATTGATGCGGATTCACGCGCATCCAAGTGGCGCATCACATTTGCGTGGGCAAATCGCGAGCTCACTGATGTTTCTCTTGTAAAAATCGAAGACACGCACTGACCCATGAAACTTCGCACCAACCCCGCCGCCGGTCTTGTCCAAGACGAACTTGAAGCCCGCATGATTTCCGCTGCCAAAGCCGCGCGTGACATGGCGATTCCTCGCAGTCGACTCAGCGATATTTTCGCGGGAAGAAAAGGAGTTTCCTCCGATACTGCCTTGCGATTGGAGCGCTATCTTGGCGTTCCCGCAGCTCTTCTCATCCGCCTTCAGGCCGAGTATGACCTAAGCAAGGCGACTGCGGACAAAGGCCCGCAGATTCGGAGGGAGGTTCGCCCTGCATCAAAACTTGTGGTCGCTTGATTGGACGGACCTTTTATCCCCGAGTCATTTCGATTTCCCTCACATCGGCGTGATGCGGCTGTCGAGTTGGAAGACTTGGCCCGAAGTATTGGGCATTTGGTGGTGGAGAAATCGGATGAACTCTGCCGCGTGTGTGCAGGTGTTGAAACGGCCAAGCGTATGGTCGGCAAGGATTTGTTCGCGGCGTATTGGGGTGATGCCCGAGGTCATGGCCGTTTCAAGAAATCCCGGCAACACTGCGTTGATCCGAACATTTGAAGGCCCGTGCTGCGTTGCGAGATCCGCAACGAGGCCAAGCAAAGCGGCTTTGGCTGCGGCGTAGGGAGCCTGACCCCGCGGCGGGCGCAGCGCTGAAAAACTTGAAATCAACACGATGTGACCACGGCGGCGCTCGATCATGTTTGGAAGCACCGCACGAACGCAGGAAAGCGCGCCGGTGAAATTGACCGACCATGTTTCGTCCCATGCTTCTTCACTGAGGTGGCCAAGCGATGCGTCGCGCGTGATGCCTGCCGCGCAGACCAGCAGGTCGATGTCACGACCTTCAAAAAAACAGCGTACTTGTGCGGGATCCCTTACATCAAGATCGCGGCTGCCAGGTGCGGCGATCGACCAATCTGGCGCCGCAAGCGCCTCAGCGATGGCCTTGCCAAGGCCACCAGTGCCGCCAGTGATCAATGCCTGATGGGTCGCCGCCTGCATGGTGTTTCGAAATTTGCCGTGATAGCGGCGCGGGCAGGCATCAGGCCAGCGATTGCCGTGCCGCTTGCAGCGTGTTCTTCATCAGCATCGCGATGGTCATCGGTCCGACGCCACCGGGCACCGGAGTGATCGCCGAGCAGAGCGGTGCGACTTCTTCAAAGGCCACATCGCCGGTGAGACGATAGCCGGATTTTTTCGATGGGTCGGCCACGCGGTTGATGCCGACATCGATGACGACCGCGCCGGGCTTCACCCAATCGGCTTTGACCATTTCGGGTCTGCCGACAGCGGCGACGAGGATGTCCGCGCGGCGGCAAATCGCTGGCAAATCGCGTGAACGCGAATGCGCGATGGTGACGGTGGCGTTGGATTTTTTTGAAACCAAAAGGAGCGCCATCGGTTTGCCGACGATCATGCTGCGGCCGACGACTACCGCCTCGGCACCATTGGTTTCGATGCCCGCAACTTCGAGCAGCTTCATGCAGCCCGCTGGTGTGCAGGGGACAAATCCTGTTGGGTCTTCGAGCGCGAGCTTGGCGACATTTTCCGGATGAAAGCCGTCGACATCTTTGCGCGGATCGATCGCGCGGATGATTTCCTCTTCGTTGATGTGTTTTGGTGGTGGCGATTGCACGAGGATACCGTGGATCGCGGGGTCGGCATTGAGATCGCGCACGACCTTCAGTAGTTCGTCTTGCGTCGTGCTCGCAGGCAACTCGATCTTGCGCGAAAAAATTCCGAGCTCTCCGCAGGTGCGGACTTTCGATCCGACATACACATGCGAGGCTGGATCATCGCCGACCAGCACGACCGCGAGGCCGGGCGTGGTGCCGCGGGATTTGAGGGCTTCGACTTCCGCGCGGCACTCATCGAGCACGGCGGCGGCCACGGATTTTCCATCAAGCAATCGGGGGTGGTTCATAGGGTTGGTTGGAAAAATTTTTACGCATCGTCGGTGCCGGACACGAGCAGCGATTCGATTTTGAGCCGCTCGTTTTCCAAGGCCTCGGCATCAAGGCCTTTTGACACAAGCAGCGGTTTGCCAAAAGTGACGGACACGCGGCTGAACGGACAAGGAATCACGAAGCGGTCCCAAGTGCCAAGTCGCCACGCCGAAGAGAATCGCACATGCACCGGCACGATCGGCGCGCCGGTTGCCTCGGCAAGTTTGATCGCTCCCGCCTGCACCTTGTAGCGCGGGCCGCGCGGGCCATCGGGCGTGAGGCAAACATCTTGCCCGGCTTCCAGTGCTCGCTTGAGGCCAACCAAGGCCGCCACCGCACGGCGCGATGAGGATCCGCGAATCGCTTCGAAGCCAAACACCGCCATTGCATTTGCGACCATGTCGCCATCGCGGCTCGCGCTGGTGAGAATGCTCACCCGGCGCTTGGCGCGAAGCATTTTGAGCCATACCCCCGGCACGACAAAAAACCGGCTGTGCCAGAGCATCAGGATCATCGGTGGCACCGGAGTCTTCGGGTCGCCGATGCGGCCGGGGTTTTGCAGATCGACCCGCAGGGTGGCGGTGATGAGCTTCATCGCCCAGCCCAAGAGCTTGCCGAGCAGCCTTGATTTCCAATCGCCACAGATCTCGAGCCTAGTTTTCCTCTTTGCGCTCATGGGGTGGAATTGGCCGGGCCGCTAGTCTGGGAAATGGGGTTCAAAATCGTCGGCCATGGCCGCCCGCCCGGTCTTCCGGGCGGCAGGGGGCGAGTGTCGACAATGCCGCCGCAATGACAAGCCTGCGGCCGCCAAGGAACCCTTTCTTTTGACTTGCAGCGAGGCCTGTAAAACATAATCTCAAACGTCATGAGGCTGGACCATCAGTCGAGTAATTGCCTGCACAAAATTTACCAAACACTAAAAACATTCCCCAACTATCATGTCCCGCATCGCTTCCGCATTGATACTCGCTAGCGTCGCTCTGATGGCGGCTTCCTGCTGCTGCACAAGTGACTCAAAGCCATCGAAGCTCCGCCCGCTTCCGCAATTCCAAGAAATCCAAGCTGAGGCCCCGGCTGCCCCTGAGGTCCGCCCCGAGAAGTAACCTTTCCCCTGCTTGGGTGCGGTAGCATCACTTTGCTTTGCCTCTCGCGCTTTGGGGCGCATTCGGGGTCTCCCCAAGTTTCCCGTTTTAGTTCCGTGTTTCAGTCTCATTAGAGAGTCAAATTCATGAGGTCCCGCAAGATAACCGATGAAAATTTACGCTTCAACGGAAGCGGCAGGCATTATCATCGCGCTGCCAATCCGGCCGAAAAAGACTGGGACGCGTGGATAAACGGGGTCAGTAGCAAGCAGGCAAAGTCAAGGAATTGGCCGCAAATTCTCGGCTTCATCACAGCAGTCCTTGCTCTTTTGGGGCTGATCTTAGGGCTTATCATCGAGCTGGGCTGATGCTTGCCATTTGCACCCGTCGCGCGTCGATGCGCATGCGGCTTTGACATTTCCCTTCGGCAAAGGCAGTTTTCCCGCCCGCCACCAAACCCGGCGGTCTGTTCACCATGGGAAAAAATCTCTTCCAGAAAGTTTGGGACGCCCACACCGTTGGCTCGCTTGCCGACGGTCGCACGCAACTCTTCATCGGCACTCACCTGATCCATGAGGTCACTTCGCCGCAGGCCTTCGGCATGCTTCGTGACCTCGGCCTCAAGGTGAAGTTCCCGCAGCGCACCTTTGCCACCGTCGACCACATCGTGCCAACGATCGACCAAGACGCGCCGCAAGACCCGCTTGCCGCGGAAATGATGCAGGCGCTGCGCAAAAATGCCGATGACTTCGGCGTCACTTATTTCGACCTCGCGTCGGGCAAGCAAGGGATCGTCCACGTCGTCGGACCCGAGCAAGGCATCACCCAGCCGGGCACCACGATCGCCTGCGGCGATTCGCACACCGCCACGCACGGAGCGTTCGGCGCGATCGCCTTTGGCATCGGCACCACGCAAGTGCGCGATGTGCTGGCTTCTCAAACACTCGCACTCGAGGCCCTCAAAGTCCGCCGCATCGAAGTCAATGGCGACCTCCGCCCCCGGAGTCTACGCCAAGGATGTGATCCTTCACATCATCCGCCTGCTTGGCGCCAAAGGCGGCATCGGCTACGCCTACGAATACGCCGGCGATGTCTTCGACCGCATGTCGATCGAAGAACGCATGACCGTTTGCAATATGTCGATCGAAGGCGGCGCGCGCTGCGGATATGTGAATCCCGACGCCAAGACGGTCGCCTACCTCAAGGGTCGGCCCTATGTCGACACGAGCGACTTCGACACCACCGCCGCGCGCTGGTTGTCGTTTGCCTCCGATGCGGATGCAAAGTTCGACGACATCGTCCGCATCAACGCCGCCGATATCGAACCCACCGTCACCTGGGGCATTTCGCCCGACCACGGGATTTCGATTTCCGAAAGGATACCCGATCCCGCCAAGGCATCATCGGCGCAGGAGAAGGCCTCGATCGACGAGGCTCTCGCCTACATGAAATTGCCCGCGGGCACGCCGATCAAGGGCGTGAAAATCGATGTCGCGTTCATCGGCTCCTGCACCAATGGCCGCATCTCTGACTTCCGCGAAGTGGCGAAATTCATCCAAGGCCACCGCGTCGCAGCGGGCGTCAAGGCGATCGCCGTTCCCGGCTCGCAAATCGTCGCTATCCAATGCGAACAGGAAGGCATTCCAGAAATTTTCCGTGCCGCCGGCTTCGAGTGGCGCGGCGCCGGATGCTCGATGTGCCTCGCGATGAATCCAGACAAGCTCGTCGGCGATCAACTTTGTGCTTCTTCCTCGAACCGCAACTTCAAAGGCCGCCAAGGCTCGCCCACCGGCCGCACCGTGCTGATGTCTCCCGTGATGGTCGCCGCCGCCGCCATCAACGGCAGCATCGCCGATGCCCGCGAGGTCTTTGATCTGGCACCGCAGGCGAATGTGGCGTAAGTTCGGATGCCAAAAGGCAATCAAAACAAATCCATACTCCCATGAAAGCGCGCGTCACATACTGGCAGGAATCCGACGGCAAGTACCTAGGTTACTTGAACGATTATCCGGATCACTGGACCCAAGGTGAGGACATCAACGACCTGCGAGAAAATTTGCGCGACCTGTACAAGCTCTTCAGCGCCGATCATATTCCCGGAATCAAAAAAGAAGAGGAACTCGAAGTCGCATGAAAAGAAGGGAGCTTGTCGAACGGCTCGAGAAAAGTGGCTGCACTTTGTTGAGGCACGGATCCCGCCACGACATCTATCACAACCCCTCCACAGGAAAATCCCAACCCGTTCCCCGTCACACGGAAATCAACGAAATCCTCGCCAAAAAGATCATCAAGGACCTCACCAAGGAAAATTAAACACCCCACCCACCATGCCCCTCGATCCCGTCACTCAAGTTTCCGGCCGCGCCGTTTTTATTCCCGGCGCCGACATCGACACCGACCGCATCATCCCCGCGCGTTTCATGAAGTGCGTCACCTTCGACGGACTCGGCGAATTCGCGTTTTATGATGTGCGCTTTGATTCCGAAACCGGTGAGAAAACCAATCACCCGCTCAATGATCCACGCTTCGAAGGTGCCTCGATCCTGCTGGCTGGCGTGAACTTCGGCTGCGGCTCGTC